>CAMOUB010000060.1 GCA_946626345.1 uncultured Caryophanales bacterium
TGTTAGATGCTAGCATTAATAATCTAGCTTCTGCTTGAGCCTCTAAAGATAGAGGAACGTGAATAGCCATTTGGTCACCATCGAAGTCGGCATTGAATGGTGTACATACTAATGGATGTAGACGAATTGCTTTACCTTCGATTAGGATTGGCTCGAATGCTTGGATACCAAGTCTATGTAGTGTAGGAGCACGGTTTAATAATACTGGGTGCTCTTTAACTACTGATTCAAGAATTTTCCATACTGAATCATCTTGGCTATCAATCATTCTATTAGCAACAGCAATTGTAATCTTCTCTTTACTCTTGTCTGTGTTTCTCTTAGTTAATTCTCTTAATACGAATGGCTTGAATAGAGTTAAAGCCATTTCCTTTGGAATACCGCATTGGTACATCTTTAAGAATGGACCAACAACGATAACTGAACGTCCTGAATAGTCAACACGCTTACCAAGTAAGTTTTGACGGAAACGTCCTTGCTTACCTCTTAACATATCAGATAAGCTCTTTAGCTTATGAGCCTTATCAACTCCAGCCTTCTTACCATGCTTAGCATTATCAATTAAAGCATCAACTGCTTCTTGAAGCATACGCTTTTCATTTTTAATGATTAAGTAAGGAGCATTTTGTTCCTTTTGCTTCTTTAAACGATTATTACGGTTTAAAATACGACGATATAAATCATTTAAATCTGTTGTAGCGAAACGACCACCTTCAAGTTGAACCATTGGTCTTAGGTTAGGTGGAATAACTGGTAATACATCTAAAATCATCCATTCTGGCTTATTATCAGAACGTAAGAATGATTCTACAATTTCAAGTCTCTTGATTGCTTTATCACGCTTTGGTTTAGATTTAGTACCTAGTTTCTTTCTTAAAGCGATTCTTTCAGCTTCAAGATCGATACCCTCTAATAATTTCTTAATAGCTTCAGCACCTGTTAAAGCAACGAATTGCTTTGGATGTTGCTCGCTTAATTGTGCATATGTAGCTTCATTTAATACTTGTTTTTTCTTTAAACCAAGGTTTTTACCTGGATCAATTACGATATAGCTTGCTAAATATACGATTTCCTCAACATCCTTAGTCTTTAAGTCTAATAATGTTGCTAAAGGAGATGGTGTATTCTTTAAGAACCAAGTATGAACAACTGGGGCAGCAAGCTTAATGTGACCCATTCTTTCACGACGAACCTTAGATTCAGTGATTTCAACACCACACTTTTCGCATACTTTACCTTTATCAGTTGATTTTCTTGATTTACCACAAGCACATTGATAATCCTTTGAAGGTCCGAAAATCTTTTCACAGAATAATCCATCTGGTTCTGGTTTTAAAGTACGATAGTTAATAGTTTCATGCTTTAAAACCTCACCATGTGACCAAGAAAGAATTTCTTCAGGAGAAGCTAAACCAATTTTAATATACTTATATTGTTTACTCATTTAAATCTCCTCCTATTCTTCATCCTCAGAGTCAGGGCTCTGAGTTAAACTATAGCTTGTTCTATTTGAAACAACGTCTTTAATCTTGAAGTCAACAATTGAACGATTTACTTCATTCTCGCCAGCTTCATTGATTAATTCAACGTGCATACCTAAAGATTGTAATTCACGAGTTAATACTCTGAATGACTCAGGAATTGATGATTCAGGAATTGGTCTACCATCAACGATTGCATCGAATGTTCTATCACGAGCAACTAAGTCATCTGATTTAACAGTCATCATTTCTCTTAATGTGTGGGCAGCACCATATGCTTGAAGTGCCCAAACTTCCATTTCACCGAAACGTTGACCACCGTTTTGAGCCTTACCACCCATTGGTTGTTGAGTTACTAATGTGTATTTACCAACATTTCTTGCATGTAACTTATCATCAACCATGTGGCTTAACTTAACGAAATACATGATACCAACTGAAATCTTATTTTCAAATGGCTCACCACTTCTACCATCATATAAAGTTTCTTTACCATCAAATGGCATTCCTGCTTCTTTCATGATAGCTTCAATATCTTCAATTGTAGCACCATCGAATACTGGTGTTGCAACCTTAACTCCTAATTTCTTAGCAGCCATACCTAAGTGTAATTCTAGTACTTGACCGATATTCATACGAGAAGGTACACCTTGTGGGTTTAGCATGATATCAATTGGATGACCATCTGCTGTATATGGCATATCTTCAACTGGTAAAATGTTAGAAATAACACCTTTGTTACCATGACGACCAGCCATCTTATCTCCAACTTGAATCTTTCTCTTTTGAACGATAAATACTCTAACTACTTCAAGTACTCCTGGAGCAGTTTCATCTCCATTAGCTTTAGAGAAGTGTTGAACAGATTGAACAACTCCTCCTCCACCATGAGGTACACGAAGTGATGAATCACGTACATCACGGCTCTTTTCACCGAAGATTGCAAGTAATAATCTTTCTTCTGGTGTTGGGTCAGTTTGTCCCTTAGGAGTAGTCTTACCAACTAAGATATCTCCTTCTTTTACCTCAGAACCAGGAATGATGATACCATTAGCATCAAGATTACGTCTAGCCTCAGGCTTAACATTAGGAACTTCATTTGTGAATTCCTCAGGTCCAAGCTTAGTTTCTCTAGCTTCGATTTCGAATTCATCAATATGTAATGATGTATAAACATCATCATAAACCATCTTTTCAGACATGATTACGGCATCCTCGAAGTTATATCCTTCCCATGTCATGAATGCGATTCTAACGTTTCTACCAAGAGCTAATTCACCATTCTTCATAGATTGACCATCAGCGATTACATCACCTGCATCAACTCTTTCACCTGGCTTAACAATTGGTCTTTGCATAATTGCAGTTGCAGAGTTTGAACGTAAGAATTGGTATAAATCATAACGACGCATATTGCCGTTATCTTCTTTAACTAAAATCTTTTTAGCATCAACATATTCTACAATACCAGGTTGTAAAGCGATTAATGCTGAACCTGAATCCTTGGCAGCTCTATATTCCATACCAGTACCAACGATAGGTGATTCAGGATTAATGATAGGTACTGCTTGACGTTGCATGTTTGCACCCATTAAGGCACGAGTGGCATCATCATGCTCTAGGAATGGAACGCAGGCAGCAGCTACTGATACTACTTGCTTTGGAGATACGTCCATGTAGCTTACAGTAGATGAATCAGCAATAATAGTTTCACCATTGCTTCTTGCAATAACCTTTTCATCTACGAAATGATAATTTTCGTCTAATTGTGAGTTCGCTGCAGCAATGATTTGTCCTTCCTCATCGTCTGCAGATAAATATCTAATATCATCAGGGTCAACAGTGTTAACACCATTAGCATCTAATTTAACTTTGAAATAAGGAACTTCAATAAATCCGTATTCATTAACCTTAGCATAAGTAGCTAAAGATGTAATAAGACCGATTGATGGACCTTCTGGTGTCTCAATTGGACACATTCTACCATAGTGAGAATTGTGAACATCACGAACCTCAACGCCGGCACGGTCTCTTGCGATACCACCATTACCTAATGCAGAAATACGTCTCTTTTGAGTGATTTCAGCAAGTGGGTTGATTTGATCCATGAATTGAGATAATTGGCTTGAACCAAAGAATTCCTTTAATGATGATGTTAAAGGCTTAATGTTAATAAGATTTTGAGGAGTAGCCTTGTCAATTTCAACAGTAGACATACGATCTTCAATATTCTTCTTAAGCTTAATCATACCCATTCTAAATTGATTCTTTAATAATTCACCGATTAATCTTAAACGTCTATTTCCTAAATGGTCGATATCATCAATTGAACCTACACCATGATATAAATTCATGAAGTAGCTTACTGATGCAATAATATCAGACATAGTTACATGTAATGCAGTTTCAGTATGGTTATTACCGATAACCTTTACTTCTTCAACTTCACTACCCTTTTGTACATTGATGTATAAAATTTCACACTTTGGATCATCACATAAGAATTCATGTAAATCAATTACACTTCTAAATGCAGCACGTGCCTTATCTAGCTTATTGTATACTTCGCCTTCTACAACCTCACCAGCCTTAGCAATTACTTGTCCTGCTTCATATAAAATTTCACCAGTTTCATCATCAAATACATCACTAGATGCAATAACATCACGAGATAATGCATATCCCTTTGCTCTATTTAAAACATCTAGCTTAATATTATGCTTATATCTACCTACAGTTTGTAAATCATATTTATTAACATCAAATAATCTTGATGAAATAAATTCCTTAGCTCCTTCAACAGGAACTTGTTCACCTTGACGTAACTTACTATAAGTATCTCTAATTGCATCTTCAGAATTTGTATTAGGATCCTTTTCTAAAGTTGCTCTTAATTGAGGGCTATCACCAAATAAATTGATGATTTCTTCATCAGTTGAAATACCATAAGCACGTAATACTGTAGTTAATAATATTTTCTTTGAACGGTCAATCTTACCATACCAAATATCTCTTGAACCTGCTTCGTATTCTAACCAAGCTCCACGATAAGGCATTACAGTACCACCAAATTTGATATCTCCTGTTTTCTTATCAATTTCTTTTGTGTAATAAACACCTGGAGAACGAACGATTTGAGATATAATTACACGCTCTGCACCATTGATAATAAATGTACCAACTGGAGTCATGTAAGGAATGTCACCCATAAATAGTTCACGTTTAACTTGAATACCTGTATCAGTATGTTCAAGTAATACGTCTACTTTTAGAGGACGCGCATAATTTGTTCTTCTTAACTTAGATTGAACAACATCATACTTTGCATCTTCAAAACGATAATCTTGAAAATAAAGTTTTAAGTCTCCATTAAATGATGTAATTGGAGAAACATCTTCAAAAACTTCTCTCAAGCCTTGCTCAACAAACCAATCAAATGATTTAGTTTGAATTTCGATTAATCCTGGTAATTCAACATCAGTACGAATTTTTGAATAATTACGTCTTACAGATTTCTTACCATAATTAACTGTCTTGTAATTCATAAAGATTATTTCCTTCTTTCTAAATTTTTAAACTGTCTTTTGACTTTTTAGCTAGGCTAAAAGGCTGTTTAATACCTCTTTATGGATGACCACAAATATATTAAAACTATAAATTTATAACTTATAGTTATATGCAAAATTAAGTGCCAAAATTTAGCTATACTAGCCATTTTAGGCATTTTACTATTATATTGCAACCGGTGCAAAAAATCAACTATTTTTATTATAAAAATTAAAAAAACTAAGGATTTTATACCTTAGTCTTTATAATTACAAAAAAGATAAATTAGTCAACAAAAATATACAATTTGTATTATTTGGTAATTTTAGTGATACGCAATTAATAAATATTTTTCTATATTCCAAGCTCTTTATAAAGTCGTTTATTTTTATTTTTTCCAAATAAAAATTTAAAAAATGAACCTATTTTATGTGTTATCAAATAACATAAATGCTTAATTAAACATATAGGATATAAATACCAGTGTTTACCAAGCTTAGGGTATCTTGTTGTTCTATATGGTTTATTTAATAAAAATACTCTTTTAAAGAAATAACTTAATTTATTTTTATGGCTAGATGCTTGACTTGATGTTTCATTATTTGAATGACCATGTATTCCATAATTTAATAAATAATCAACAAAAAATGATATTTCTTTATTATCTATACTATTATCAAAATCATTTTCAAATATATTTCTAATTGCATTTATTATATTTGAATATAATGTATCAAGCTTACATTTATTAATTAATTCATGTAATAAATCATAATCTATATTTGTTTTCTTAAGCATATAATAAAAATCGATTAAATATCTAATACCTGCCCCATGTCTTAAATGATGAGCAAAATGCATAATACAATATAGTAAGTGATATGTAGGTTTAAATTCATATAATGATTTATCCTTTATATTAGATAATTCAAATGGATTATCAAATAAATTTAACCATGATTTATCACAATCAGGATCTAGCATATTAAAATGTAATTCTACTTCTATTTCATTTTTCTTATATCCATAATGATGCATGCAATCCATTGCATTATCATCTAATATAAATCCATTATTTAATAATATATCTTTTGCTTTATCTATATCTTTAGGTGATACATATAAATCTATATCTCCTCTAGTTCTTATACTAATATCATCATATAGATTACATAATACAGAACCTTTAAAATATAAATGATTTATATTATTTGAATTAAATAGATTAGTTATTTCATTTTGTATCGATAAGAATTCCTCTTGTTTTACTACCCACCCAATATAATATTTTTTATATGATTTATCATTATATACTGGATATAAAATAGTCTGTAATGACTGTTCTAATGCAATATTTATTAAATCCTTATCATTATCTATTTTATTTAGTTTTTCACCTTTTAAATATGCTTTTAAGCATTTAATAAATTCTTGCATAATAATACCTTTACTTTATTTCATACTTTAATATATTATATTTATTTGTAAACTAGATTACCGCTTCATTGTAAACCTAGTTGTAAACCATATCATAAACCAAGTTGTAAACTAAACTGTAAACCATATCATAATAATAGAGAGTAAAATAATGAATAAAAATCTATTTAATATTCAGATATTAAACCTACATTTCTGATGGCTAACCTACAATACAATCTATTATTTTTTCTTTTCTAAATGTAATTCTTCGACTAGCCTATATATCATAGTTGATGATATTAAATCAAGCTCTTTAGGTTTTCTTTTATTGATTGAAATATAATCCTTGATTAGAAGTTGATATGCAACTTTAGCATTAGTTGCTGCAGTTAATAAATTATTAATAAAATATTTCTCTAATTGTTCTTTATCAGTTTTATCATATTTTCCATTATAACTTAGCGAAGTTAAATATGTTGTTAAATCTTGTTCTAGTGTCTTTTGTATTGCATAGTTATTGAATCTTCTATAGTGATTAATTAGCCATACTTCAAATGATATATTTGATAATATTAAAAAAATCTTGTTTTTATATCTTTATATTAAATTATATGAATCTTCTATGCTTTTTTGGAATTGGTCTACATCAGTAACAACAAATATTTTATTATACTTTTTAACAATATCGATAGCATGTCTTACTAAATAATCAGGAGCGCCATTTAAAAATTTTACATTAATTTTATATGGTGAAATATATTTAGATTTCATTAAATTAAAATAATTTTGTTCACTATCTTTACCATTTGTTAGGATTAATACTTCATCCTTTTCTTCCTCTTTGGAGATTCTTTTTGCCATTATAAATCCCCTTTCATATTTGGAAGTTCTGTATAAAATCCAAGCAAATAATTTTTACTGAATAATGATTTTTTTAATACACCTTTATAATCTGATAAAGCCTTTAGGATTGTAGCTCCATAATAATCCTTAGCTGTAAATAATATTTCATCTCTTCTTATATCGCCATCCATTAATAATAAATTATGAGCTGTTGATATAAGCTGTGCATTATTAATATTTTTTGAGATTGAATTAAATGCTTTTAAGATGTAATCAGCAATTAAGAAATGAAGTTTAGAATCTAATTCATCAATTAATATTACTTTTCCTTCATCTAGTGCTTTTAAAATCCAACCTAAATACATTAATAATCTTTTTGTACCTTCACTATGGAAGCCAATATCTTTTAATAGATAAATTGTTTTAGTATCAGTAACATTACCGTCTTTATCATATACATTAAATTTCGTTTCAATATCGATTTTATTAAATGTTTCATTTTCCTGTAATATTTGTGCGGGATATGATAAATTAAATTCTTTTCCTTTAGATGAAACTGTAGGTTCTATTTTTTCTTTATATACTTTAAAATCTTCAATACCTATATCTGCAAGCTTTAATATTTCAAGTGCTTCGTCGACATACTTTGGATTTTCATAAATAGTCAAAAGATTTGGCATTTCTTCAAAAACTATAATCAAATCACTAAACCAAGTTAATACGTTATTAATATCATCAGATACTGAACCTAAAGAAAAGCCCTTGGCCTGTGATAGGAATAATATAGTAGGTAACACATTTATAAATTTCTGAGTAATAGCATTAACACCAGATACTTTTAATTCATTATTATTTCTTTCAAATACAGTTGATAATCTTTCAATTCTTTTAGATAATTTTTCATATATTATTACTCCATTTAAAATACTAAATGAATAATTATAGAAAATATTACTCTTTATTAATTCTATTTCAAATGATGTAGGAGTTGATTCCTTATCAAAAGCAAATGGTTCATTATGCTTTATAACATCAAAAGCTGTAGATAATATAACAGCATCTCTCATGTATTTGATAGCTTTTAACACATTAGACTTGCCTGATGCGTTTGGGCCATAGATTGTGGCTGTTTTAATTAAAGTATTTTCTTTCGGTAATAAATTTTCATTAACATCAAAAGTATTTAATTCTTTATATTCATTATCATCATTTCTTGTAGAAGCAACCATTGATAAAGTTGTTTCATCTTTAAATGATCTAAAATTCTTTACAGAAAATCTCACTAACATAATACGTTCCTCCATGGCTTGTATCTTATTATATGATAAAAAAGGTTGATTTTCAAGTCCTTAATCGCTGTTTTTGAACAAAAAATTCAAATTCGATAGTTAAGAAGTAAATTTTTGATGTTTTTATACAAATTAATTAAAATTATGTTTTATTTGATTGGTGTGATACTAAATAATCATAAACCGAAAAAATATCGAGTTTTCAACCGAAGAAAAGTTGGCTTCTTAATCAAAAGAAAAAACGAAATTCAGCCCAAAAAAAAGTAAGCGTCAAAAATACCACGCTACCATGTTGTAGCATAACACCGTGTTTACTCTTTCATTTTCATATCCAACTAAATCAAATGGAAATGTTCCTGATAGATAATCTATAATTTTTTTTATTTTCTTCATTCATATTTGTAACTAATTGTTTATTTTGTTATAGAATTGCTTTATTTGTATGCAA
>CAMOUB010000061.1 GCA_946626345.1 uncultured Caryophanales bacterium
TATCCATATAGCCTCTCATTACTCTTGCACAACCACAAATATTTTCTGAAGAAATTGGGTTTCTCTTATGTGGCATAGCACTTGAACCCTTTTGACCTTTATTAAAGAATTCTTCAGTTTCTTTTACTTCTTGACGGCTTAAATTTCTTACCTCAAGAGCCATTTTTTCAAGCTCTGATGCGATTAATGCTAAGCATGCCATATAATGTGCATGTCTATCACGTTGTAATACTTGAGTTGATATTTTAGCATAATCAATTCCTAAATCATTACATACAAATTCTTCAATTTGTGGTGGGATATTAGCAAAATTACCAACTGCACCTGATAATTTACCAACTTCAACTTCTTTACATGCATATTCAAATCTTTCTAGGCATCTAGTCATATCAGAATACCAAAGTGCCCATTTTAATCCGAAAGATGTAATATCAGCATGCATACCATGAGTTCTACCAATGCATGGAGTCATTTTAAATTCTAATGCTCTTTTTTTAATTACATTCATTATTTCAATAATATCTTTTCTTAAAATATTATTTGCTTGTTTTAACATATAACCATTTGCTGTATCAACAACATCTGTTGAAGTTAAACCATAATGAATCCATTTTTTTTCATCACCTAATGATTCACCAACACATCTTGTAAATGCTACAACATCATGTTTAGTAACAGCTTCTATTTCTTTAATTCTATCTACATTAAATGTAGCTTTATCAAGCTTTGGTAAATCTTCTTCAGGTACTACACCAAGTTTTGACCAAGCTTTAGCATTTGATATTTCTACTTTTAAATATGCGTTAAATTTTGCCTCTTCAGTCCAAATATCACGCATTATTTTTCTTGAATATCTTTCAATCATTATTTATCCTCCATATGCTTTAAGTAGCATTCTAATGTATTTTCCATTAAACAAGTAATTGTCATGGGTCCTATTCCACCAGGAACCTTTGTAATATAAGATGCTTTAGGTTCAACAGCCTTAAAATCAACATCTCCACAAAGCTTACCAGTTAGTTCATCTCTATTAACACCTACATCAATTACAACAGCACCATCTTTAACCATTTCTGGTTTAACAAATTTAGCCTTACCGACGGCTGCAATAATTATATCTGCAGTACTTGTTATTTTTGCTAAATCCTTAGTTTTACTATGACAAATAGTTACTGTTGCGTTTCTATCTAATAATAATTTACTTACTGGCATACCTACAATGTTACTTCTACCAATAACTACTGCATGACGACCAGCGATTTCGATATTTGCATAATCTAGGACTTCAATAATTCCTTTTGGAGTACAAGATACAATACCAGGTTGTTTTAGATATAATGATGCAACATTAATAGGATGGAATCCATCTACATCCTTAGATGGAGTTATTGCATTTATAACTAAGTCAGGATTGATGTGCTTAGGTAGTGGTAATTGAACTAAAATACCATCAACTGTATTATCATTATTTAATTCATCAATTATATTTAATAATTCGCCTTCAGAAATATTTTCTGGTTTTTTGATTGTTGTATTTTTAATTCCTATTTCTTCACATGCCTTACCTTTACCAGTAACATATGAAACTGAAGCAGGATTATCTCCAACTAAAATAACTACTAAATGAGGTAATCTAGAATATTTCTTAGAGAATTCTACTACCTTTTCTTTCATTTCGTTTCTTCTAATTATTGCAAGTTCTTTACCACTAATTACTGTAGCCATCTTTATTCTCCTTAATTAAAATTTCTTATATGCTTTTGCACCAATATCAGTTCTATAGAATAAATTATCACATTTAATCTCTTTTACTAATTCATTAGCCTTTTTATTAGCTTCTTCTAGTGTTGGTGCTTTTGCAACAACAAATAATACTCTACCACCATTAGTTACATAATTGCCATTTTCATCGAATTTTGTACCCATATGATAAATATTATCACTTGTTGCGTTTTCAATTACAAATCCTTTTTTATAATCTCCAGGATATCCTTTTGATGCCATAACTATACCAATAGTTGCATCACTATCCCATTCTAAATTAGGCTTATTACCATCTACAATTGCCATAAATGCATCATAGATATCAGATTTTAATCTAGGTAAGACTACTTCAGTTTCAGGGTCACCAAATCTACAGTTAAACTCAATAACTTTAATACCCTTTTTAGTCTTCATTAATCCGCCATATAATACGCCTTTAAAAGGAATTTCTTCATTAACCATTGCCTTAGCAGTTGGTATCATTATTTTATTTAAAGCTTCATTATAGTCAGCATCTGTAATAAAAGGAAGTGGTGAATAAGCACCCATACCACCTGTATTAGGACCCTTATCGCCATCATATGCTCTTTTATGATCTTGTGCTAATTGTAATGGATAAACATTTTCTCCATCAACAAAGCACATAAATGAAAATTCAGGACCTTCAAGGTATTCTTCAATAACTACTTTTCCATGACCGAATTTATCATCTAATAGCATATCCTTTAATGCTGCTTCAGCTTCTTTATAATTTTCAGCAATAACTACACCCTTTCCTGCAGCTAGGCCATCATATTTGATAACTGTAGGGAATGGTGAAATTTTTACAAATGATATTGCTGATTCATAATCTTCAAATACTTCATATCTTGCTGTAGGAATATCATATTTTAACATTAAATCCTTAGCAAAATTCTTTGATGATTCAATTCTTGCTGCAGCCTTTGTTGGACCAAATGCTTTAATACCTGCTTCATTTAGGGCATCAATGATACCTACAGCTAAAGATGCTTCAGGACCAACAACAACTAAATCAATTTTTTCTGATTTAGCAAATTCAACAAGATTAGATACATCAGTATCTTTAATATTTACGCACATAGCAAGCTTAGAAATACCAGCATTACCAGGTGCTGCATAAATTTCAGTAACCTTAGATGATTTAGAAAGTGCATGTACTATTGCATGCTCTCTTCCTCCACCACCAACAACTAAAACCTTCATAAAATAATCTCCTTAATAATTAGTGTTTGAAATGACGCATTCCAGTTGTAACCATTGCAATACCAAGCTCATCACAAGCCTTAATTGAATCTTCATCACGAATAGATCCACCAGGTTGAATAATTGCAGTTACACCATAGTTTGCAGCAAGTCTTACTGTATCATCAAATGGGAAGAATGCATCTGATGCTAATACTAATGAATTAACACCATGCTCTTTAGCCCAATCAAGTGCTATCTTTGCAGAACCAACACGATTCATTTGACCTGCACCAACACCTGCTGTTGTTTCATTTGCTGCAACTAAGATTGCATTACTCTTAACATGCTTAACAACCTTCATTGCGAATAATAAATCCTTCATTTCAGCTTCTGTAGGTTGCTTTTTAGTAACAACCTTTAAGTCAGCATCATTCCAAATGGCATTATCTAAATCTTGATATAATAAACCACCATTAACTGTTAATGCTTGTTTTTCATCCTTGAATGGAGTTTCCATATCAACAACCATTACACGGCAGTTAGTTTTCTTTGATAATACTTCTTTTGCTTCATCTGTATAAGAAGGAGCCATAATTATCTCTAAGAATACCTTCTTAGCCATAATATCTTTTGCTAAAGCTTTATCTACTGGTCTATTGAATGCAACAATACCACCATAAATTGATACTGAATCTGCATTATAAGCCTTATCCCATGCTTCAACAATTGTAGCTGCAGATGCAACTCCACATGGATTCATATGCTTTAAACCAATTGCTGTAGGTTCAGTGAATTCCTTTAATAAATTTAAGCATGCATTAGCATCTTGAATATTATTATAAGATAATTCCTTACCTTGAATTTGAGTAGCATGAACAATTGAATATGAAGTCTTAGGACCAGCATATAAAGCTGCTTTTTGATGTGGATTTTCACCATATCTTAAAGATTGCTTTAAGCTATAAGTTAATGTAACTGATTCAGGATTTTCTTCTCCTGCCATTTTTGTCATATATTCAGCAATCATTGCATCATATTGAGCAGTTGTTCTAAATACCTTTGCAGCTAACTTTCTTCTTGTTTCGTATGTAGTATCTCCATTAGCTTTAATTTCAGCTAATACAGTATCATAATCATTAATATCTGTTACTACTGTAACGAACTTATGGTTCTTTGCAGCAGATCTAATCATTGATGGACCACCGATATCAATGTTTTCAACACATTCATCAAAATCTGCACCACGTTCAACAGTTTGACGGAAAGCATATAAATTAACACATACTAAATCAATATATTCAATATTATGCTCCTTTACTTGTGCTACATGTGATTCTTTATCACGGATAGCAAGTAAACCACCATGTACTTTTGGATGTAATGTTTTTACTCTACCATCTAATATTTCAGGGAATCCTGTAATATCAGAAATATCAATAGCCTTTACTCCGCCAGCTAATAATACTTTTTTAGTACCACCTGTAGATACTATTTCATATCCACATTCTTCAAGTCCTTTACAAAACTCAACTACACCAGTTTTATCAGTAACACTAACTAATGCTCTTTTCATTATTATTTCTCCTCATTAAAAATTTTATTAATTGCTTCTACATATAGCACATGTTCTATTTCATGAATATGTGCTTCAACCTCATCTATATCATTACCATAATATTCAAATCCACGTTGCATTATGATCTTTCCAGAATCTACTCCTGAATCAACATAATGAACTGTAACTCCAAATACCTTTACACCATAATCGAATGCATCTTTAATTCCATGTGCACCTTTAAATGATGGTAATAATGCAGGATGAATATTAATCATCTTTCCTTCGTAATTATCTAATAATACCTTGCCGATATATCTCATATATCCTGCAAGACATATTAAATCTACTTTTAATTCTTTTAATTTCTCTACTATTATTGTTTCAAATGCTTCTTTAGATTCATAATCTTTTGCTCTAAAGACAAATGATGGAACATTGTGATTATTAGCTCTTTCAATTACATATGCCTTTTTATTATCACATACCATTAAAACAACCTTAGCATCTTTGATTGTTCCATTTTCAACTGCATTAACAATAGCTTCAAAATTAGTTCCAGAACCACTGGCAAATATAGCTATATTTTTCATTATTTATGAATCTCTACCTTGCCAGCATTATTTGTAATTGAACCAATTACATATGCTTTATCTCCATGCTTAGCTAAAATTTCAATTGCCTTTTTAGCATCAGCCTCATCTTTTACTGCAATAACCATACCAATACCCATGTTATAGATATTGAACATTTCTCTATGATCTACCTTACCGTATTTCTCTAAGAATTTAAATACAGGTAAGATTGGCCATGAGCCTTCTTTTATGTCTAAGCCTTGTGTTTCATTTAAGATACGTGGAATATTTTCATCAAATCCTCCACCTGTAATATGAGCAACACCGTGAACATCAACATTTTTTATTACATCTAATACTTGCTTACAATAAATTCTAGTAGGAGTTAATAATACTTCTCCAACTACTCCACCTAATTCATCAGAATAAGAATGTAGGTCAATATTATTATCAGCAATAATCTTTCTTACTAGTGAGAAACCATTTGAATGAACACCTGTAGATGCAACACCTACTAAGATATCGCCAACAGCAACCTTAGAATCATCAATTAATTTTGATTTTTCAACAACGCCTACTGCAAAGCCTGCAATATCATATTCACCATCTGAATACATACCAGGCATTTCTGCTGTTTCACCACCGATTAGAGCACAGCCAGCTTGAACACAACCATCAGCTATACCTGATACTATTTTTTCAAGCTTTTCAGGAATTGCATGTCCTAATGCTACATAATCTAAGAAATATAGTGGTTCTGCACCTTGTGCTAATACATCATTAACGCACATAGCAACTGCATCAATACCAATAGTATCATGTTTGTCCATTTCAAATGCTAATTTTAATTTTGTACCAACGCCATCAGTACCTGAAACTAGCATTGGTTCTTTATATCCTAAGCTTGCTAAATCAAACATACCACCAAATGAACCAATTCCTGATACACATCCTGGTCTATCTGTTCTTTTAACATGCTTTTTATATCTTCTTACTGCTTCATATCCAGCCTCTAGATCTACTCCAGATTGGCCATATGCTTTTGAACCCATTTTATTTTCCTCCTATATTAAGCAAGTTTTTGTAATCTAGCATAGATTTCCTCATATGCTCCCATAACGTCGCCTAAATCTCTTCTAAATCTATCTTTGTCTAAATGATCATTTGTCTTTGCATCCCATAATCTACAACAATCTGGAGATATTTCATCTGCTAAAACAATTCTACCATCAGATGTTCTACCGAATTCAACCTTGAAATCAACAAGCTTAACACCGATTTCTAAGAACATCTTCTTTAATTCTTCATTAATCTTTGCAGTTAATTTATAAATTTCAGCTAATTCTTCATATGTTGCAGCACCTACTGCTACAGCATGGTGATCGTTAATAAGTGGATCACCAAGTGCATCATTTTTATAGCAAATTTCAAATATTGTATTCTTAGCAACTGTTCCTTCAGCTATGCCTAATCTTTTAGCCATAGAACCAGCAATAATATTTCTAGTTATTACCTCTAATGGGAAAATATTAACCTTATAGCATAATTGATCTGTATCATTTAATGTTTTGATATAGTGTGTAGGAATACCTGCTTTAATTAATCTATTATAAATAATTGTTGTAATCTTATTATTTAATTCACCTTTTTTAGCAAATTGAGCATGCTTTGCACCATTTCCTGCAGTAGCATCATCCTTATAATGCATTATAATAATATCTTTATCATCTGTAGCATATACTTGCTTTGCTTTTCCTTCGTATAAAAGCTCTTTCTTCTCCATAATCATTTATCCTCTTATTTTTTAAAGTATTTTACTGCATTTTCAAAAATATTTTGTTTCTTATTTCCTCTAATATTTTTGAATAAGTTATTCTCATATCTCTCTGAATGTCCCATCTTACCTAAAATTAATCCATCATCAGAAATAATACCTTCGATTGCATATTCTGAACCATTTGGATTATATGGTGCTTCAGTTGTTGGCTTTCCATCTGGATTAACATATAAGAATGCGATTTGACCATTTTTAGCTAATCTTGTTGCCTCTTCCTTAGACACCATGAATTTACCTTCACCATGAGATACTGCAATACTATGAATCTCACCAGTCTTATATGATGATAACCATGGTGATTTATTAGTCATAATCTTAGTAGATACAATTTGAGATACGTGTCTATTAATATCATTTCTAAATAATGTAGGTGAATCTTCAGTTACCTCACCAATCTTACCATGAGGTAATAATCCTGATTTAACTAATGCTTGGAATCCATTACAAATACCAAGAATTAATCCTTTTCTTTCAATTAAACGATTTATTGCTGATTTAATATCTTCTTGATTTAATACATTAGCAATGAATTTTGCAGAACCATCTGGTTCATCTCCTGCACTAAATCCTCCAGATAATACGAATATATCAGCTGCATCAATATTTGATACCATCTCTTTAATAGAGTCATTGATATCATCACTATTTTGATTTCTAAATACTGTTACAACTGGCTTAGCTCCAGCTTTCTTAAATGCTTTTGCTGTATCATAATCACAGTTTGTACCTGGGAATACAGGTAAGTATGCGATTACTTCATCTTTATTCTTTAATGATTCAACTTTAGCTTTATATGCCTTGAATTGTAATAATTCACAATTGTTATAACCCTTATCCTTATAAACCTTAGTAAACTTCTTTGTATTAGCTTCTTCTAATGCTGCTAAAGTGAATTTCTCTCCATTAATTACACCAATATGGAAATGGCTTGTACGACCAATGTGTATTACATTTGGATGACAATCCTTTGGATAATCAAGTGAACCAGATACTTCAATTAAAATAGAACCATAATTGAATCTATCTAATTCTTTTTCATCATATTTAACATAGAATCCTGTTTCATTACCGAAGCTACACTTAGCTAATGCTTCAATTAATCCACCATGGCCTAATGCATATGCTGATACGATTTTACCCTTTTCGATATTGTGAGATACAAATTCAAAGTTTTCCTTTAATTGTTCTACATTTGGAGTATAATCTTCATTTTCTTCATGTTTAACTAAATATAATTTATGACCTCTTGATTTGAAATCAGGAGAAATTACTGTTTTAGCATTTACAGTTGTAATACCAAATGCCATAAGCATTGGAGGTACTGATAATGAATCATTGAATGTACCTGACATTGAATCTTTACCACCAATTGATGGAAGACCAAATTCTGTTTGCATCTTTAATGCACCTAGTAATGCAGCAAGTGGCTTACCCCAAGAATGCTCGTTTGTCATTCTTTCGAAGAATTCTTGATATGAGAATCTCATATTATTATATCTAGCACCTGCAGCAACTACCTTAGAGATTGCTTCTACAATTGCATATTCAGCTCCATGGTATGGACTCCATTTTGCAATGAATGGGTTATAACCAAATGCCATGATTGAAGCCGCATCTGTATATCCATCTTTAACAGGTAATTTTTGAACTGATACTTGAGTTTCAGTCTTTTGATATTTACCACCAAATGGCATTAATACTGTTGACGCTCCAATTGTTGAGTCAAACATTTCAATTAAACCTTTTTGACTAACAACATTGTTATCAGATAATGTTTTAAATACTCTATCTACTAATGGTTGTTCATCCTTTAAGAATGGGTTCTTTTCTTCAACTTTACCAATTACTGCATTAGCATGATGTAATGCACCAGCTGAATCAATGAACTTACGTGAAATATTAACGATTTGTCTTCCACGATAATTCATAATTAATCTTGGTTCTGCTTTAACCTCAGCAACCTTAGTTACTTCTATATTTTCTTCTTTACAATATTTAATAAATTCTTCTACATCTTTTGGTTCTACTA
>CAMOUB010000062.1 GCA_946626345.1 uncultured Caryophanales bacterium
CAAGATGGGATTTGCACCCACTAGATTATGTGCACCGAACTAGCGCACCACCCATCTTTAATTTAACAAAAATATAAGGAAAAAGAAAGCCTACAATTAGGCTTCCTTATCGTCTTTTTTCTTATTTTCCTTAGGACCAATCTTATTGATTCCCTTAACTGTATAGTTAATAGCTCTAGTTGTAACAGGAGCTGCATATTGGAACATCTTCATTACAGGTCCTGATAAAAGACATAACATAAATAAAAATATTAATGAATGTAGGTCTAGTTTTTCAACTATACCACCTTTAGTTGTTTTTACATAATTACCAGAAATAATGTAATCAGTTTTAACATCACTTATTACTAAGCTATTATCATTAGCTAATACTAGATTTAAGTTATAAGATGTTTTTGGCTTATAAGAAGTATAATATCCATCAATAATGAAATGATCCTTTTCTGATATTTCAATTACTGGTTTAAATCTCTTATTATTAATAGATACTGGTGTTCTTAAATTATCATCTATTTTAGTATAGCTATTTGTAGATAATGAATATTTCATAATTGAATAGAATGCATCATAAGTTGTTCCTGTTTTAGCTACATATATTGATAGCTCATTTTCAGGATCATATACATCTATTATTTCATCATCTAAATCATAATAACTTGTAAATCCTTCTGTAGATAAATTTTTAAATACATTTGAATTTTCTTGTAATTCATCATCTATAAATACTTCTTTTGTTTTAACATTAAATGAATATTTATGAGAATTCTTATCATAGATTGAATATAAAACTTCATCTGCAGAAATATCTTCTTTTTCACCATATATTTCAAATATAGTCTTTCCTGAGCTTAAGCTATCTAAATACAATGTACCTTGAGAATCAGTTTTATTTAAGCTTGTAGAAACCTTAGGTAATTCAATACTATAAGGCTTTTCTGATTTAGAACCATCCTTATTAGTAGCATATAATTTTTCACCATTAACTAAGATATCATATGAATTACCATTTTTATTATCTATATCTAATGTAACATCTGTAACAACTTTTTTACCAGTTACACCAGTCATTGATTGAGGTGCAATATATTTTTTATCTTGTGATGTAATACCATTAATAACATATTCATTATTATCATTGATTTCAATCTTCGGTAATATTGAAGCTGCAACTACATAACCATCCTTAGGATATTCACCATATTTAATAGTATATCCATATGTTTCATCAGATTTTGTCAACTTAATTTCAATAGGCTTTGGGTCATTACCGAAATATAGGTGACCATCTTTATCAGCTCTTAATGTATCAGTAATACCATTAGAATATACCTTATTTGTTATTTCATATCCGCCAAGCATAACAAATCCTGCTTCATCGTAGCTAATAGTAGGAAGATGAACTTGTGTATCTAATCTTAATGATTTAGAATAGTTTCCATTTTCATCTTCTGTTGAAGGTGTAAATGAATAATAAATCTTTCCTACTTCATCTTTATTTAATGAATCGCCATCAACTACATATAGATCAGTTGAATTATTATTATTTGATGTTGAATTAATAGATGTAACCTTACCATCAACTACATAATTATTATCACTAGATATGTATACACTTGGGTACCTACTAATACTTGTAATTTCATAATCATTTGAATAATAAGCACCTGTTGGAAGTAATGGTCTTATTTCTAAGAATCTTGGTAATATTAATATCGCAAACAAGAATAATGAATAGCATGTTAAGCATACAGCTCCACGCATTGTATTAAATGGCTTACAAGCTTTAAATAATACCATTAAGCATGTATGAGTTGCTGCAACAATGATAATTGTATTTCTTGTTATAGTATTTAAATACATAGCATCTGATAGACCAAATACTATTATTGATAACAATAATATCGTTAAAGCACCTGGGAGGGCTTCTTTAATGACATTATATAAGAACCTACCTTTAACTGGGTTATTATTAGGTTCATTTACTAAGAATAATGAAGGTAAACCAATAGCAAGTGTATCAATTAAGAATAATTGATTTGTAGATATTGGATATGTACCTGTAATAACTGCCTCTATTGCAAGGAATAATGAGAATATTGTTTTTGTTAAGAAAAGTGAAGATACCTTTGTAACATTATTAATAACTCTTCTTCCTTCTGATACAACAAATGGCATTGAATCAAAATTAGAATCTAATAAAACTAAGTGGCTACAATTTCTTGCTGCCTCACTACCTGATGCAACAGCGATTGAACAATCTGCCTCTCTTAGGGCTAATATATCGTTAACACCATCACCTGTCATGGCAACAGTTCTACCTGATTCCTTTAATGTTTTAACTAATAATTGTTTTTGTTTAGGAGATACACGGCCAAATACTGTATATTTTAATGCTGCACGAATTACTTCTGTATCAGACATTCCCTCAAGTGATACATATTTTTCAGCACCTTCAATTCCAGCACGTGTTGCAATTTTAGATACTGTAATAGGGTTATCACCTGATATTACTCTAACCTCTACACCTGATTCTTTAAAATATCTAATTGTATTTATAGCATCAGGTCTAATTGTATCTTCAATTAAAATCATTGATACTACCTGATTTTCTCCTTCAGGTAATTTATCATTTTCGATATTTCCCTCATTATATGCTAAACATAATACACGGTATCCTAAGCCTGCATATTTATCAACATCCTTTTTATATCTATCATAGTTAGATGTCAATACAAATTCAGGAGCACCTAAGATATATGTACCATATCTATCAAATGTTACTGCTTGTAATTTTCTTGAACTTGAAAAAGGAATAGTTGCAAGATGTCTCATTCTCTTTCCAAGACCAAATTTTTCTTTTAATGCTTGACTTGTTAAATTCCTATCAGGTAATGCATTTAGCATTGCCGATATAATATTTCTCGTGGCTATTCCATTAACCGAATTATAGTCGATTACATTTTTAACAACCATTGTACCATCAGTAATTGTACCTGTCTTATCTAGACATATACAATTAACTCTCGCAAGCATTTCAATACAATATAGCTCCTGGACTAATACATTCCTTTGTCCTAATCTTATTACACCAACCATTAGGGCAATAGATGACATCAAGAATAATCCAGATGGAATCATACCAATCATCGCACCTGCAGTTTTTCTAATAGAGTTTACAATATCACCCTTATATTCTCCAGGTCTTAAAAACATAATTAAGAATAATGATACACCAAATACAATTACTGGTACTGCCATTACCTTAATAATTAAGCTTAATGAATTTAATAGATCACTTTTTGGCTTTTTATAAGATTTAACTTGGCTAGATAATTTACCAATATAATTATCTTTTCCAACCTTATCTACTCTTGCCTTACATTTACCAGATACAACAAATGAACCACTATATAATAAATCACCAGGATTTTTAATAATGGCATCACTTTCACCTGTTAATAATGATTCATTTACTTCAATTGTACCTTCACATACAATTGAATCTGAACAAATTTGATTTCCTGTTTCTAATATTAAAATATCATCTAGGACAACCTCAGATGTATCTATTTCAACCTCTATACCATTTCTTAATACTAAAGCTACAGGGGCAGACATTAAAGATAAGGAATCAATCATCTTTTTAGCTTTAATTTCTTGGATAATACCAATTAATATATTAGCTGTAACAATAGCTAAGAATATTAAATCCTTGTATGCTCCTACAGCAATTAAAGCACCTGCGATAAAAAACATTAAGAAGTTAAAGAATGAAACTATATTTGTATAGATAATCTTAGGGATAGATTTTGTTTTATTATCAATAGATTTATTATTAAATCCATCAATTAATCTATCTTCAACTATTTCAGATGTTAAACCAAAGCTTGGGTCTGGTTCATATCTTTTTAATGTAGTTGGATTTTTCTTTAATGATTTCTTTCTTTTCTTGATTTGAGCTTGTCTTAATTTCTCAACTCTTTTTTCTTCTTTTGTTTTCTCTTTTACTTTTTTCTTTTCTTCACGAGGAGGTAAAATAGTTACTTCATCTGCTACTTCAACTTCATCAGGAATTCCATCACCATCAAGGTCAGTATCAGCTTTTTCAATATTAGCACCATTTTCGTCTAAGAATTTCTTTAATTCTTCTTCACTTAAATCATCAACCTTAGTTTCTTTCACTATCTTTATCCTCCTTCCATTTTAAAATTATATTAATAATTTCATTTAATCTTTCTTTATTAGATAAATATAGATATCCTATTAATGCCTCAAATCCTGTTGCGGATAGATATGTTTCAATATCTATATTTTTTCTAACTGAATTTATATGGGAATTTCTTCCTCTTTTGTAAACTTGAATTTCATCATCTGTTAATATTTTATCATTAATTAAAAAATAAATAAATAGTGCTTGATTTTTACCACTTGTATATTCTACACATCTTTTATTTAAAACATTAACCTTAGTATAGCCTTTATTTAGTAAGTATTCTCTAATAGTAAGTTCAAATACTGCATCTCCTAAATAAGCTAAAGATAGGCCATTTAATTGGTTATAATCCATTATAATATACCGGCTTCAATTAATTTATTTCTATAGATATCAGCTGTACCATAATCTTTATTATTTCTAGCTTCTTGCCACTTTTTATAATTTTCTAAGTCTGTATCATTCATTTTTTCTACAAATAAATTAATTCCTAATACATCCATTATAGTTTTAAATGTATTTGTCTTTATAGCTAATGAATCATAATCCTTAGCTCTTAATGTTGTATTCATTGACTTAATAATTGTATTAATTAATGTTAAAACATTTTGAACATTAAAGTCATCATTCATTTGCGTTTTGAATTCATTAATATCATTTTCATCTACTTTATCTGTTAATAGATTTAAATATTGTAATGTATATAATGACTGTTTATAAGCTCTTTGCCATTTTTCATATTCCTTTTGATATTGATCTTTTAATTCTTGGCTATATGAAATAATAGAACGATATGGAGCAAATAAAATCAATGCACGCATTACCATACCATCTGTTGTATTATTGAAATCCTTAACATAAATAACATTACCTAAAGATTTAGACATTTTTTCACCATCTAAATCTAAGCGTCCTACATGGATCCAATATTTAGCTAAATGAGTTTTATATAATGCTTCAAATTGAGCTATTTCATTTTCGTGGTGTGGGAATTTTAAATCCATTCCTCCTCCATGAATATCTAATGATGTGCCAAATAATTTATGGTTCATAACAACACATTCAGTATGCCAACCAGGTCTACCTTCACCAAATGGTGAATTCCATTTAATACCCTTATCAGTCTTTTTCCATAATGCGAAATCTAGTGGAGATTCCTTTTTAGAATTAACTTGAATTCTAGCACCAGATTCTAAGTCTTCTGATACTTGATTAGAAAGACAACCATAATCAGCTATCTTTGATACTCTAAAGAATACATCACCATCAACATTATATGCATATCCTTTTTCAATTAATTCATTAATAAATGAAATCATTTCATTAATATATTTTGTAGCATGAGGAATCATATCTGGCTTTCTTGAGCCAACCTTATTAACTGCGTCCCAATATGCATTTTCAAAGAATGTTGCGATTTCTAATTCAGTTTTATTTTCAGCTTCTGCCTTATTGATAATTTTATCATCAACATCTGTAATATTAGATGCATAATTAACCTTATAGCCTAAGAATTCTAAATATCTTCTTAGCATATCATAAAATATTACTGGTCTTGCGTTACCAATATGAATATAGTTATAAACTGTAGGTCCACATACATACATATTAACTACTTTTTCTTGATTTGGAATAAATTCTTCTACCTTATTAGATAGTGAATTATATATTTTTAAACCCATAAATAAACCTCCACTTAATAGTCTAAAAGAGCCAATCTGGCTCTAATAGAATAATTATTTTACTTGTAATAATTCTTTTAATCTATCGCTTAAATTTTCAGGTACTTCTGTTGTAATATATTCTGAATCAATAATATATGTTTCTGATTTAGAATCAGCATATCCATAGAATGAACCAGCATATAGTACTTCTTTATCAGTTTCTACATCATCAACAGTTTCTTTTCTTATATCATTTGCTGTAATATATGACATACCTGATTCTTTACAATATGATCCTTCAATACCTCTAAATACACCATTTGCTTTACCAATGAATCCACCGATATAAGCAACACCTGATGCTAAATATTCAGTACTATAATCAGGAGTTGTATCATCTTCAGGTAATAGACCTGCATAAGCGTTAATTAAAGCTATTGCTAATGAATTTTTAATATACATATTACTCTTATTTGTACCAACAAATCCACCGATTGATAAATCGAATGTTCTCTTTTGGTTATTAACACCATAAATTGCTTCTGCTTTAGCATAACAATCATCAATTACACCTTTTGCTGATAAAGAACCAACAAATCCACCGATATTGATAAATTCTTTATTAGTACCACTTGATGTATAATCAGATACTAATTTAATATTACCTTCAACACCACATGATTTAGCAGTAATACCTTCAGTTAAGGCATCACCTATCATTTCTCCTGCAAATCCACCGATATTCATCTTAATCTTTGCAGATGTGTAATTAATTTCTACATCCTTAGCATATACATTTTTGAATGTTGATCTTTCAGATAAACCTACTACTGCACCTGTATTATGTTCTGCAGTAGATGATGCAGCAATTGAAAGACTAACATTATTAACTTCTACATTTTCAATATAAGAACCTACTGCATATCCAATGAATCCACCAATTGATGCAGATGATCTTGTTGAATAATCAGCTTTAACATTTTCAATAATTAAATTCTTAATTGTAGCACCCTTTAGGTAACCAAATAAGCCAATAAATGCATTAGATGTTAATTGGAAATTAGAAATCTTATGACAGCCAATTAATTTACCAGCCTCATCATAAATACCACCATCTAATTTACCTTGGAATGCTTTTGCTTCTGATGTAAATAGACCAATTTTTTCATTTTGGAAATCTATATCAGAAGTTAATTTAAATTCACCATCTAAATCATTAGTTAAATTATTTTCAAAATCTTCTTTTGATGAAATAGTTGTAGATACTTCATCAGATGTTGATGCATTCTTTTCTAATAATTTAGAATCTTTTCCATTAAATGTTACATATAATACAAACTTGTATTCTTGGTTTGCAGCTAAACTTGTGAAGTTTACTGTTGCAGATGTATAAACGCTATTAACAAATGATACATCTTGCTTAGTTCTATAATCTTCACTATCACTATTTACTGTATAACAGTTAATATAGAATGTTGCTTTTTCTTTTTTAACATTATCATTATCAGCTAAAGTTAATTTTACTGTAGCTTTATCCCTTGTTGTTGTTATTTCCATGTCTATATCACTAGCTTTAATACCACTAGATTTTTTATTACATGATGCAATAAAAACCATAATAAAGCATAGTGCTATGGCAACAAATAATTTTTTTATTTTTTTCATAACGCACCTCAAAACTTTTATTATTCATAATAAAATATAAATTTATACTCTCTTATTATACCTTAACATAGAATTTAATACAATAAAAAAAATTCGTTAGAACTCCAATTTAGGCCGTTTTTATATAGTGATGCTTATTTGACATTTATTAACTAAAATAATATAATTATATTATTGTAGTTTATAAGGAGTGATTCTATGTTACGACTTGGTCTTGACGTTGGTTCAACAACAATAAAATGTGTTGTCCTAGACGAAAATGATAATATTATTTATAAAGACTATAAAAGACACTATTCTCATATCAAGGATAGTATTATAGAAAAATTAACTGAATTAAAAAATGAGAAAATCATTTCTAATGAAATAAAGCTTGCCATATCAGGTTCTGCAGGTATGGGTATTGCAGATGGATGTAAAATACCTTTTATTCAAGAGGTATATGCAACACGTATTGCTGCAAACAAATTAATACCTGGTACTGATTGTATTATTGAACTTGGTGGAGAGGATGCAAAAATCCTTTTTTTAACTGATGGTATGGAAGTTAGAATGAATGGTACTTGTGCTGGTGGTACAGGAGCATTCATTGACCAAATGGCGACACTATTAAATGTAGATATCACTGAAATTAATGGTTTAGCATCAGAACATCAAAAGCTATATAATATAGCATCTAGATGTGGTGTATTTGCTAAAACAGATATTCAACCACTTCTTAATCAAGGTGCTTCTAAATCTGATATTGCAGCATCTATCTTTTATGCTGTAGTAAACCAAACTATTGGTGGTTTAGCACAGGGTAGAGAAATAACAGGTAATGTTGCATATTTAGGTGGACCTTTAACATTCTTATCAGAATTAAAAGAAGCTTTTGATAAGGTATTAGATACAAAAGGAATTTGTCCTGAAAATTCATTATATTATGTAGCACTTGGTACTGCTTTTTGTACATCTGAGGTCCTAAATGTTGATGAAGCAATTAAAAGATTAATTGAATTTACAAATCAATCTACTTATGCATATAATAATCCATTATTTAAAGATGAAGCTGAATATGATGAATTTATAAAAAGACATGAAAAGGATAGAGTTGAAACTTATCCTTTAGACTCATATACAGGAAATCTTTATTTAGGTATTGATTCAGGCTCTACTACATTAAAGCTTGTTTTAATCGATGAGGATGAAAATATTAGATTTGAATCATATAATCCAAATAAAGGAAACCCAGTTTCTGTTATTAAGCATATATTAGATGAATTATATGAAAAATATCCTAATATGAAAATAAAAGCTTCTGCCTCAACAGGATATGGTGAGGAATTAGCTAAAAATGCATTTAAGCTAGATGGTGGCTTAGTTGAAACTATGGCTCACTATAAGGCTGCAG
>CAMOUB010000063.1 GCA_946626345.1 uncultured Caryophanales bacterium
AACATTTGTCTAAATGCTAGACGTCCAATACGTCCGAAACCATTAATTGCAACTTTAACAGCCATAATATTTTTAATCCTCCTAAAAATTTAATTTTTTAAATATTATTTCTACATTTCTAATTTTAACACTATGACAATACTTATTCAATAAAAACGAGAGTTTGATAAAACGTTTACATAACTATCCTTATAATATAATAATTATATTATTTAGTTTTTTCTAAAACGTTTTAGAATAATAGTTGCACAAAAATAAAAAGTAGGCTAACCTACTTTATATTATTCTTTAGAAATTAAAAATGATCTATTAATTCTATTAACGAATTCTTCTGGCTTGTTATAAGCCATATTTATTGTCTTATTATTATAAAAGATATATAAGCTTTTTAAATCTCTTAATGAATAAGAAATATGATCAACTGTAATAAATAAATCAGTTATTGCTTCATAGCCTTCAACTAGGTCTAATTTAATTCTTCTTTCATATGATAAAACAATAGGAGATCCTAATGACTTATATGCAGTTGAATTAATTCCTGCCATTTCTGTTAATTGCATAGTTCTTAATCTACTATCAATAACAGAGCCATGTAATGATTTATTATACGCTGTTGAACCTGATGGCGTAGATATACATAAGCCTGTACCTCTATATCTTTCTAAGAAATCATTATCTATAAATACATCTAAGATAAGTGTTCTTAATGGAGATACAATAGTTACTTCATTTAAGGCAAAATCATTTACAATATTTCCACTATTAGTTACAAATTCAGCAGCTAATACATCAAGCTTTTGAACCTTAAAATTTGAATTATTAATATTTTCAATTGCGATATCTAACTCATCTACTGAATAATTAGCATAATGGCCTAAATGACCTGTATGTATACCAAAAATAACTGCATTAGGGTATTTATGAGATGCCTTTATAATTGTTCCATCTCCACCAACTGCGACTACATAATCAGGAGTCTTATCATTATATTCGTGTTTAATTTTTGAAATTAATATCTCTTGAATTTTTTTAGATTTTTCATTGTCTCTAACAATAATACAATACTTCAAAACTATCACATCTTTTCTTTTAGATTATTTTATCATAATACTTGCATTTTATCTACAATTATTAGTATAATTAATAATGTAGCAGTTTATGGGGTGAGATTATGTACATTAACAAAGAAATTGAATTTAAGACATTTATTAATGAAGAACAATACAAATCATTAATAAAAGAATTTGGCTTAGATAATAATATCTTCGCTCAAACTAATCATTACTTTGATACTGATGATTTAAAGCTTTTAAATGAACAAACAGTTTTAAGAATCAGACAAAAAGGTAGTAATTATAAACTTACTAAAAAGACAAGAGCTTTAGTAGGCGCAGACGAAGCACATATTCTTATTTCTAAAGAAAAAGCTGAAGATATGTTAAAAAATGGATTTAACGCAGATCAAATTGGACTTCCATATGATGTTAAAAAAATTGCTGAATTAACAACTTATAGAGCTTCTGCTCCTTATAAGGATGGTACAATATTCTTTGATAAATCAGAATATTATGGACATGTTGATTATGAAATTGAATATGAAGTTGATAATGTAGCTGAAGGAAAAAAGATATTCCAAGATTTCCTTGAAGCACATAATATACAATATAAAGAATCTATTAGAAAATCTAAAAGAGCATATGATAATAGATGTAAATAACACTAAGTCTAGTGTTATTTTTTTATTCATGATATAATTATCATATCTTTTTAAATTAGGGAGAGTGAGTATATGCTTGAAATAAAAAATTTAAAAAAAGTTTATAAAACAAAAGGTGGCCAAGAAGTTAAAGCCCTAGATGATGTTAGTGTAACATTTCCTGAAACAGGTATGGTCTTCTTACTTGGTAAATCAGGTTCTGGTAAATCTACATTATTAAATGTTACAGGTGGACTTGATAAACCTGATTCTGGAGAAATTATAATTAAAGGAAAAAATAGTAAGGACTTCTCAGGAGCTGATTTTGATTCATATAGAAATACTTATATTGGATTCATTTTCCAAGAATATAATATTTTAAATGAATTTAATATTGAACAAAATATTGAATTAGCATTACAACTACAGGGTAAGAAAAATGATAAGGAATCTGTTTTAAAATTACTTGAACAAGTAGATTTAAAGGGTCTTGGTAAAAGAAAGCCAAATACATTATCAGGTGGACAAAAACAAAGGGTTGCTATTGCACGTGCACTAATTAAAAATCCTGAAATAATTATGGCAGATGAGCCAACAGGTGCACTAGATTCTAATACAGGTAAGCAAGTATTTGATACACTAAAGAAATTATCTAAAGAAAAGCTTGTAATAATTGTGTCTCATGATAGGGATTTTGCTGAAATATATGCAGATAGAATCATTGAGCTTGCAGATGGAAAAATCATTTCAGATATGACAAAAGCTCATATAGAGCCTAAATCTTTAAATGAAAACATTAATATTGTAAATGATAATGTATTATCAATTAAAAATGTTGAAGAATTAAAAAGAGATGACTTAGATAAAATATATGACTTATTAAAAAGTAAAAATGGTGAAGTTATAATTTCTACAAGTGATCATGATAATAAAGCTATTAAACAGGCAATTCATATTTCTGAGGATAATAGATCTGAAGTATTTAGTGATACTAAGGAAGTTAATACTAAAGAATATGATCCTAAAAATACTAAATTTATTAAATCACATTTACCATTTCAAAGAGCATTCAAAATTGGTGCTTCTTCTTTAAAAAGTAAGCCTATAAGAATGATATTTACTATATTTTTAACTATAGTAGCATTAGTTATGTTTGGTGTAACATCAACATTAATGCTTTATGATGAATCATATTCAGTTAAAGAAGCTCTAAAGAATACTGACTTAGATTATGAACAAATTTCAAAAACATATAAAGTCGAAAATATTGGACATAATTTTAATATATCTACAGGTGAAGATAAAGTAACTTATAAGAATACTGAATATTTAGAAACTGCTTTTTCATCTTCTGATATAAATTATCTAAATTCTAAATCAGCAAATAAATATGCAGGAGTTATTAAATTTGGTTCTTATAATTATTATAGTGGTGCAAGTCGTGTATTAAGAATTGAATCAATGACTCTTGCATCTTCTAATTATTATCCATATGTAGCTATGACAGGCTTAGTTGATGCAGGAATTAACTATATTACTTCTAATGGTTTTACTATTACAGGTTCTTACCCATCAAATTATACTGAAATAGCTATTACTGATTATATGTATCAAATGCTTAAAGATGGAAATCCTGATCAAGTTAAATCATATGATGATATCTTAAATAAAACTGTAACTTGTAGATTTGGCTTTAGTGGATATAATGTTGAACTAAAGATTACAGGTATTATTAATACAGGAATGATACCTACAAAATATAATGACTTAAAGAATAATACTTCTAATTTAAATCAAAATGAGCTTGATAAGTTAGCAGAGGAATTTAAACTATATATTGGAAATTCATTCCATTTAATGGGCTATGTTAGTAATGATTTTTATAAAGAATATATGAAAGATTATGAAGTTTATACATATGATTATATTAATACCATTTGGGCAAGATGAATAGCAATGAATGAATCAAATGATGTATATTCTTATGAAGTATCAGATGACTATGGAATAGGTTATGTAAGCCCATTAATTGTAGAAAAAAATATAAACAAACTAAAATTCTACGATTTTAATGATAATAAGATTGAATATAGAAAACCAAGTGAAAATGAAATTTATTTATCTAAAGATTTACTTAATAATATTAAAAATAATCAAAATAGTCTTTTATTAGCATCTTTTGAGAATATGGTTTCATCTTCGTATTTAACAAAAGATTTATATGAAAATATTTATCCAGAACAAAATAAATATTTTGATTTAAAAAATGATGCTTATATTGATAAAAATGCATTAATGCAAGTTAAAACAATACATGATAAATATATTGATGAATTCTTAAGAGTATCAAATATAATTGAATATGGTCAATATTATTTATCATATATTGAAAATATACCAAACTATTATTCAAATGAAACATTAAAAAATAAATATGATGCAGTAAAACAAGAGCTTAATAACATAAATCAAGAAATTGGTAATAGAACATATAATTATAATTCATATATCAATAACTTAGATACTTTATTAAAGAGTGACTCATATGTTAATAATTACTTATTAATTCAATCAGCATCTAGATATTCAAGTGAAAATACTGAAATTAGAAACATGATAAATGATTACAATAACGGAAATGAAATAGATTTAGTTAAATTAAAACAAATAATGGATTCTAATAATTATCACATAATTGAATATGATTTATCATATAATTCATACTTAAATTCATTTAATACTGATATTACAAAATATTATTATAAAACATCAAAAGGTAAAACTGGTGAATTAAATGTAATTGGCTATTATGATGGTAGTGGTGTAATATTAAATGATAATTTCGTATCATCTAATGCAACTATAGATAATAAAAATGTATTTTATAGTGAAAGAAAAACTGATTATGTATTCCCTGAAGATGCTATATATGATACATTAATTGTTAAAACTAATTTCCAAGAATCAGATATTAATTTAATGTTAGCAAATTTTGGTTCATATAAATATGTAATGACTAACAATACATATCAAACATTATCTATATTCTTAAATATAATAAATACACTTAAAAATGTATTCTTAACAATAGGTATCATATTTGCCGTATTTGCTGCATTAATGTTATTTAACTTTATATCTTCTTCTATCTCATCAAAAATAAGAGAAATCGGAATTTTAAGAGCTGTAGGAGCAAGAGGATCAGACTTATTTAAAATATTCTTCTCTGAAAGTGGATTAATATCTATTATATGTGTTATCCTTTCAGTAATAATATCAATTCTTGTATGTAATGCACTAAATACTAATTTAGTTGAAAATATACATATATCATTATTGCATTTTGGTATAGTTAATATACTATTAATTTTAGCAGGCTCTATATTAATTGCTTTTATTGGTACATTTATTCCTGTATTAATAGCAAGTAAAAAACAACCTGTTGAAAGTATTAGAACATTATAAAATAATAAAAGCACTGATTTTTCAGTGCTTTTATGTTGCATAAATTGTTATTGACACAATAATTGTAATTAATACCATTATGCCAAATGTAATCCATAATAATTTTTGACCCTCTTTATGAGTCTTTATTATATCTTGATTTACTTCTTTTTTATTTGCTTTTGCAATAAATTTTTGCCTATCAATTTTTGATGCTCTTACATTTAATATTAATAAAATAATTACACAAAATATTGCTAATGAAATAGGAAATACATCTTCATTTTTAGTTATAATAATTACTATTGCAGGAAATACAAAAGCGATTATAAATAGGATAGATAATAATATAATTAATTTCTTTTGTCTTTTAATCATATTAATACCTCTTTATATTTATATTCATCAGATACAAATGTAATTTTAATATCTGCATTATTATCTGTATGACAAATATTAAAATTATCATAATAAATGAAATTACATTTATCTTTATTTGAATTAATTAAATCTGTATCAAATGTATCTGAAATATATATTTTAGCTAACATTTTTGCAATTTCAACACAGCTTTTGTTTGCATATCCTAATAAATAATTTTTAGATGCTTTAGAATAACCATCAAGATTAGAAATATAATATGTTCTTCTTGTATTATCTTTCATGTATCTTATAAATTGAGAATCTTTATTATATACAATGAAATTTTTAAAATTAACTATTGATTGATTAGCATTATAGCTAAATTCACCTATTTTACCAGAGTTATTATTTATTTCATCAAATAATGTATACTTATATACATATTCTTCTGAATCAAACGCTCTATTATATCCATCATATGTTCTTATAATTCCTCTTTTAAATCCATCTTTTTTTAAATTATTAACAACATAATCAATAATATAAGCATTTTCTAACCATGAGAAATCTATAATTTTATTAATATCATTTTCCTTTAGATATGATAAATAATTATCTGATACATTTAATTTAACCTTATTATTATCTAATAATTCTAATTTTACTTCTTCATTATTAATATATTCTAATAATTTATTAACTATGTTATTAATACTTTCATTTGAAATAGGGTCATATTTATCAATAAATGTATCATCTATTGCATAAATCATTTGATCATAATAATGATTAATAGAACCTAAATATAAGTAATTTGAATCAGATATAATATCCTTTAAAGAATTATATAAGAATTCACTTACTTCTATTTCTTTATTTGGGTTTTTATTGATGTAATTTATATTATTTTCTTTTTCAAATGTATCATCTAATTCAGTTTTAGCTTCAATGAAATATTTATCATATGCAGCTGAAACTTTTTTATATTCAGTAGCTGATTTAACATAATATGAAAAAGTAAAATCATTTTCTAAACGAGAATATTTATGTGTATTTAAAGAAATATTTTGCCAACCCTTATCTTTATTGGCTATTTTATAAATACCAAAGCCAATAGCGCCTATGGCAATTAATGCGAAGATTATTAGAAATATTACTCTAAGCTTTATATGATTTTCGTTTAATTCAATTTTTTCAACAGGCTTTGGTTCTTTATAACCTCTCATAATAATCCTCCAAAAAAATAATAGGCATGTTTTCACAAGCCTATTATAAAACAAAATTAAATTAATGCCAATAGTAAAGCTAATAAGTATATTAAGATGATTGCACCTATAAGTCCAAATCCTAATAATGAACCTTTTTTACAAGCTTTATAGTTACGCATATAATGTTTATTCTTAAATACTAACCATAATACTAAACCAATTATTGGTAAGAAGAAACCTAAAATAGAATACCAAATAGAACCTGTATCATGTAGTGGTGTAGATAGGATTTCTGATTCATCTACTTTAGTATTATTTTCAGCTTTTAATTCTTCATCATATTTAGCTTTTTCTTCATCAGTTAATATAGTTATAGATTTTGGATGTTCTCCTGATTCTCTTATTCTTTTATATTCAGCTAATTCAGAATCATTACCAAATACTAAGTGATTATTACCAATATCCTCTAAATGAGGTTTATTAACTGAATAATCATGAATTGAAGGATCATATGTAAATAATGCTTTATTCTTTTCAAGTTTTGGATCAGGAATAGGAATTGCAGATATTAATGATCTTGTATATGGGTGTAGAGGGAATTCGAATAATTCTTCAGCTTCTGCAACCTCAACAATATCACCTTTATAAATAACTCCAATTCTATCTGATATGAATCTTACAATTGATAAGTCATGAGCAATGAATAAACATGTTAATCCACGTTCTGCCTTAAACTTATTTAATAAGTTTAGAATTTGTGCACGAATAGAAACATCTAGTGCTGAAATAGGTTCATCAGCAACAATTAGTTCTGGTTCCATAACGATTGCACGAGCGATACCAATTCTTTGACGTTGACCACCAGAGAATTCATGAGGGTATCTTGTTAAATGTTCTGGAAGTAGACCTACTTCTTCAATGATTCTTTCAACCTTTTCGATACGTTCTGCTTCGCTATTAAATAATTTGAAATTATATAGACCTTCTGAAACAATGTATTCTACTGTTGCACGCTCATTTAATGATGCTGCAGGATCTTGGAATACCATTTGAATGTTACGAATAACTTGTCTATCTAGGGAATGAGGAATTTTACCTGAAATTCTTACACCCTTATAATCAATTTCACCGTTAGCAAGTGGGTTAACTCTAATAACTGCTCTACCAACTGTAGTTTTACCTGAACCAGATTCACCAACTAGTGAGAATGTTTCACCTTTATAAATATCAAATGAAGCATTTTTAACAGCTCTAACAGCTTTATCACCTTTACCAAATGTAATATCTACATTCTTTAAAGATAATAATATTTCTTTACCAGTATTAGGATCAATTGGACCGTGTTCTGGTAATGTTGCTGCTGTAGGGCCTTCAACAAATTCAGCCTTAGCATCCTTTAATTCTTTTAATTCTTCTTTTTTAGAAGCACTATTTTCATTTGCTTCTAATTCAATATTATCAGCCTCGTTATTTAATTCTTTAGAGGCAGTTTCATCTTCAATTAAATCTTTTTCTAATTCAGACATACATACCTCCTAAATATTAAATACCTTGATTAATTTATTGTGAATATCTTGAATAATCTCAGGCTTTTCAATCTTTGGTGATCTTGGATCTAATAACCAAGTTTTAGCATAATGTGTATCAGTTACCTTAAACATTGGTGAATCCTTTAATGTATCAATCTTTAAACAATAAGGATTTCTTGGAGCGAATGGGTCACCAACAATCTTATTATATAAAGATGGTGGAGTACCAGAAATTGAATATAATTCTGTACCACGCTCTGCAAGCTGAGGTAGAGATGATAATAATGCCCAAGTATATGGATGACGTGGATCATAGAATACTTCTTCGCATGTACCAAGTTCTACTATTTGTCCTGCATAAATAACTGCAACACGATCAGCTATATTAGCAACTACACCAAGGTCATGTGTAATAAATACAATTGTATAATTAAATTCTTTTTGTAAGTCTTTAATTAATTTTAAAATTTGAGCTTGGATTGTAACATCTAGTGCTGTTGTTGGTTCATCACAAACTAAAATCTTAGGTTGACAAGATAAGGCAATAGCGATAACTATTCTTTGTCTCATACCACCTGAATATTGGAATGGATAATCATCGAAACGCTTTTCAGCATTAGGAATACCAACCTT
>CAMOUB010000064.1 GCA_946626345.1 uncultured Caryophanales bacterium
TGTCATAAAGATGGTACGAGAGGCAAGCTCAATGACTACCAAGCAACCTATTAAATTAGGTGCTAAAGCTTGAATGATGGCATTAATAATATAACTATGCCACCAAAAGGTGGCTTTATTTTTTAAGGAGGGGATAAATTGATTGCTAAAGTAATTGTTGATGTTAAAAATAAACAAGTTAATAGAAGCTTTGATTATATTATCCCACCCTATTTAGAAGATATTATTGAAATTGGTTCTCGTGTTAAGGTTTCTTTTGGAAATCAAACTAGGTGTGGCTTTGTTATTGATATTGTATCTAATACAGAATCTAAAAGAGAACTAAAAGAAATTATAGATTGTATTGATATTAAAAAAGTATTGAATAAGGAATTTGTAGATATTGCAAAATATATTGCAGAAAATAATTTTACATTTTATGCAACAGCACTTGAAACAATGATTCCTACTGCATTAAAGATTAAATATCAAAAGGTAGTTAAGGTTAAGGATAAGGATTTATTAAATGATGAATTAAAAGAAATATTTAAATCTAGAAATGAATTAATTATAGATAATCTTCCTTTAGAAAAAAGACAAATTATTTATAAAAATATTTCAGATAATTTAATATTAGATACTAAATTAAAAAGAAATAGAAATGAAAAATATGAAGAGATAGTTCATTATATAGATAATGGATTAATGCCTGAAACTATTAAGCAAAGAGGATTATATAATTATTTATCTGAAATTGGAGAAGATATAGAATTAAATTTATTAATTGAAGATTCAGGCTATTCTAAAAATATTATTAAATCTTTAGAAGAATCAGGTTTTATTTCAATTTATAAAAGAGAAATTAAAAACGAATTAATTGAATCTAATATAAAAGCTAAAAAGGTTACATTAAATCAAAAACAAAAAGAAGTATTTGAAAGTATTAAATTAGATAAATTTGATACCTATTTAATTCATGGTGTTACAGGTTCTGGTAAAACAGAAGTGTATATGAAATTAATAGAAGAATGCTTAAATGTTGATAAGGGTGCAATAATGCTTGTACCTGAAATATCTTTAACACCTCAAATTACATCTATTTTTAAATCAAGATTTGGAAATTTAATTGCTATATTACATTCAAGATTATCTATATCTGAAAAATATGAAGAATGGAAAAGAATTATTAATAATGAAGTAAAAATTGTTGTAGGTGCAAGATCTGCAATATTTGCCCCAATTAATAATTTAGGTATTATCATAATTGATGAATGCCATGAATCATCATATAAGCAATCTAATAATCCTAAATATGATGCAAAGGATATTGCAAGATTAAGATGTAAAAACTTTAATTGTCCTTTAGTTTTAGGTAGTGCAACACCTGATATAATTGATTATCATTTAGCATTAAATGGTGAATATAAATTATTAAAGCTTCCTAATAGAGCAAATGGTAAAAGATTACCTGAGGCTTTAATAGTTGATATGAGAGAGGAACTAAAAAAAGGAAATAATAAAGTATTCTCTAAAGAATTACAAAAAGAAATTATTGATACATATAATAGACATGAACAATCAATTTTATTCTTAAATAGAAGAGGCTATTCATCATTTGTTATGTGTAGATCTTGTGGTGAGGCTATTAAATGTCCTCACTGTGATGCATCACTTACTTATCATAAAAGATTTAATACACTTACATGTCATTATTGTGGATATAAAATAAATAACCCACAGGTATGTCCTAATTGTGGTAGTGATAAAATAAGATTTGTAGGTACTGGTACTGAAAAGATATTAGAAGAAGTAAACAGATTATTACCTGAGGCAAAGGCTATAAGGGTTGATTTAGATACAGTATCAAAAATGTCTGATTATGAAGAAGCATATAACTTATTTAAAATGCATGAGGCAGATATTTTAATTGGTACACAAATGATAACTAAAGGATTAGATTTTGATGATGTCACATTAGTTGGAGTATTAAATGCTGATATAGCATTACAATATCCATCTTTTGATGCTTCAATGGTCGCATTTAATTTAATTGAACAAGTATCAGGTAGATGTGGAAGAAAGAATCTAGATGGTAAAATAATAATTCAAACCTATAGTCCTGATAATTTTGTTATTAAAACAGCATCAAAGCATGATTATGAATCATTTTATGATTATGAAATAAAAAGAAGAGAGCTTCAAATGCTTCCACCATTTTCATCATTAATTGAATTAATGATTGAATCAGCTGATGCAAATATAGCCTATGAAGAAGCTAAAAAAATAGCAAATAGATTAAAATCTAAGTCAAAGGAATCTAAAATATTAGGTCCTGCAGAGGCACCATTATTTAAGAAAAATGATATTTTTAGATTTGTTATAACTATAATGGCCTTAGATGATATTACTTTAGATGAAATAAAGAATTTATATCCAATTTATCAAAATGATAAAAAGATTAGTTTAAATATAACTAAGTATTAGGAGGATTATTAGATATGAAAATAGTATTTTTAGGAACTCCAGAATTTGCAGTACCTATTTTAGATGAATTAAATAAAAACTATGAAATAGCTTTAGTTATTTCACAGCCTAATAGGGCAAAAAAGAAAAATCAAATTATTGATACACCTGTTGCTGCATACGCAAAGGAAAATAATTTAAATTTAATTCAACCAGAAAACATTAAAGACTCTTATGATGAAATAATTAAATATAATGCTGATATAATGATTACAGCTGCATATGGTCAATATATTCCATCTAAGATTTTAAAGTCATTTAAATATGCCTTAAATGTTCATGGCTCATTACTTCCATATCATAGAGGTGGAGCACCTATTCAAAGATGCTTAATGGAAGGTGATGAATATACAGGCGTATGTATTATGGAGATGGCAAAGAAATTAGATGCAGGTAAGGTATATGCAAAATCTGTATATAAAATCTTAGAAGATGATAATTCTACAACACTATTTAATAAATTATCATTATTAGGAAAAGATTTATTAATAGAGGCATTACCAGATATAATAAGCGGTAAAAATCAAGGTGAAGCACAAGATGAATCAAAAGCTTCATATTCTCAAAATATTGATAAGTCTGAAGAAGAAATTAAAATTGATTCAAATGCTAAGGATATAATTAATAAAATTAGAGGCCTTGCTTATGATCCAGGTGCATATTTAAATGTTAATGGAGTTAAATTAAAGGTTTTTAAAGCAAAAATTTCTAATTTAAATTCTAATTTAAAACCTGGTACAGTAATTAATACTAAAAAGGGTATTACAATTATGACTAAGGATTTCCCTATTGATTTATTAGAAGTACAAATGCCTGGTAAAAATAGAATAAGTGCAAAAGATTTTTCAAATGGGCAAAAGATTTTCATTGAAGGTAATATAATCTAGTGAAATAAATTCTTAAATATGATAAAATCATATTTGGCGAGGTGATATTTTGACATTTTTAGATAAGTTAAAAAATAAAATAAAAATCAAGATCAAAAATAACACCTTTTTTAACAAGCAATTTGGATTTGAAGTAGGAATAGATATTACAAATGATAATCAGGTATTATATAGAAAAAATACAGTTATTAAAAATATCATTTTCTTATCAAATATATTCTATACTTTAATATTTTTCTTAATTGCCATAGGAGATACTAAAGACTGGTCAACATGGGTATTAACAATATTATTATTCCCAGTTACATTTATTGTAAATAATACATTAAAGAAATTAATTAAAAAGGGACCAGAAGATAATATGAGCCAATTAATAGCTATGTATGTAGCATGTTTTTACATGTTCTTATCAGCTATTATTGTCTATATTAAATTAAAATATGGTAGTGTAAAGTTTTTACAGGAAGTAGGATATATATTACTTTATTATTCACTTGCTATATGTGCATTCTATCAAGATAAAAAATTATTAAAAAATATCTTTTTGTGGCTATTTATTATAGTTACAATATTACATTTCATTATTTCTTATAATGTATTTGAAATGGCAAAGGATTATGAATCAGGATTTGTATTCATTAGAGATTTCTTAGTCTCCGAGCCATTTAGGGATATTATATTAAGAACAGTATTGCTTGCGATGTTTATGCTAGTTTTATATATTTATGTATCAATGGCATCATATATGCAAGAAGAAAGAAAAAAAGAATTAATGAAGCGTCGTGAGGTACAAGAGGACTTCACTAACGTTGTAACAAAAATATTTGATGTTACATTATCACAATCTAATATTTCAGAAGATGAAAAAAGAGATATTCATACAATATCTATTATGTCTAAAAAATTAGCTTCTCTTTTATCATTAGATGTTAAAAAGTGTGAAGCGATAGCTAATTTTGCTGAAATACATATTAATAATAAAATTTCATTTAATCAAAATAGTAATTTGACAGAGGATGAAAAATTTGAATCCTTAAGACGTCAAACAGAACTAGGATCTGAATTAATATCTAGAATTCAATTATCTAGAAAATGTGAAGATATAGTTCGTGCTGCCTTAGAGGGCTCTGATTCAGATGAATTTAAATCTAATGAAAGAAAAATTCAAAGTAATAAAGAATCAGATATTATTTTAATTTGTGAATTATATGTAACATTAAGAAGTGTTAAATCTTATAAAAGACCATATAATCATCAAAAAGCTATTGCATTTATTTCAAATCAGTGTATAGTATATTTTGATTCAGAGGTTTATGAGAGATTTATTAAATTCTCATCAGATTTTGAAGCAATATATGATGAGGTATAGGAGGATTTATGTATACTTATAAAACAGTAGGAACATGTTCTAGACAAATCAATTTTGATATTGATGAAAATAATAAAGTACATAATGTTTCATTTATTGGTGGTTGTGATGGAAACCTTAAAGCTATATCAAAGCTTGTTGAGGGAATGGACGCTAATAAGGTTATTGAAATATTAGAAGGTAATTTATGTGGAATGAAAAAAACAAGCTGTGCTGATCAGCTTGCTAAAGCATTAAAGGAAAGGATTTAATTATGAGAAGATTTTTTACATCAGAATCAGTTACAGAAGGACATCCTGATAAGATAGCTGATCAAATTAGTGATGCAATATTAGATGATATTTTAGCTAATGACCCAAATGGTCGTGTAGCTTGTGAAACAATTTGTACAACAGGTATGGTAATGGTATTTGGAGAAATTTCAACTACACATTATGTTGATTTACAAAAGGTTGTAAGAGATACAGTAAAAGAAATTGGATATGTAAGAGGAAAATTTGGATTTGACGCTGATAATTTAGCAGTATTATCTGCAATTGACCCTCAATCTCCTGATATCGCAATGGGTGTTGATGAATCAAAGGATCATGAACAAGGTGCCGGAGATCAAGGTATTATGTTTGGTTTTGCTTGTGATGAAACACCTGAATATATGCCACTAGCTATTACCTTAGCTCATAAGCTAGCTAAGAGATTAGCAGAGGTTAGAAAAAAAGGAATTATTGATTATTTAAGACCAGATGGTAAAACTCAGGTTACTGTTGAATACAATGATGATAATACAATCAAAAGAATTGATACTATCTTAATTTCAACTCAACATGCACCAAAGGTTACTATGGATCGTTTAGCAGCAGATATTAAACGTGAGGTAGTAGAGGCAGTTGTACCTAAGTGCTTAATAGATAATGAAACTAAATTCTTATTTAACCCAACAGGAAGATTCGTTGTTGGTGGACCTGCAGGTGATTCAGGCTTAACAGGAAGAAAGATTATTGTTGATACATATGGTGGAGCTGCATGCCATGGTGGTGGAGCATTCAGTGGAAAAGACCCATCTAAGGTTGATAGATCAGCATCATATATGGCAAGATATATTGCTAAAAATGTAGTAGCTGCAGGATTGTGTAAAAAATGTCAAATTCAATTATCTTACGCTATTGGTGTAGCAGAGCCTACAAGTGTTTTAGTTGATACATTTAATACAGCAAAGGTATCTGAAGAAAAGATTCAAGATGCTATTTTAAAATTATTTAAATTAACTCCAAAGGGTATTATTGAATCTCTAGATTTAAAGCGTCCTATTTATAAGCAAACTGCTGCATACGGACATTTTGGTAGAGATGACTTAGACCTACCTTGGGAAAAATTAGATAAGGTAGAAGAATTAAAGAAATTATTAGATTAAGAGGTTTATATGGTTAGATATGGCACCATTAAAGATTTAGATGATGTTATAGACATGCTAAATGAATGTAAAATAGAAATGCATAAAAGAAAATTGAATATATGGGATGCCAATTATCCAACTAGACAAACTATAATTGATGATCTAAATAGTAATCAATCAATTGTTTATGAAACATCAGGTAAGGTTGTTGCATTTTTAGCATATTATCCAATGAAGACAGATAAATATGAAGCATATTATAGATGCCATGATAATTTTTGCTTAGTACAAAGAGTAATGGTTCATCCTTTATATAGAAGAGAAGGTTATGCAAAACAAATTTTAGGATTTGTAGAAACATTAGGATTTAATAGTATTAGACTATTAACTAGAAATACAAATACATATTCTGTAAATCTATATACAAAGCTTGGCTATGTTGCAGTAAAAGAAGATGTATTATCTGATGTTGTAATGCAAGCTTGTGAAAAAATATTAAAAAAATAAAATAATTTTAAAAAATACATCTCACTCATGTCTATTATTATATAGAGGTGATAATTTTGAGATGTATTTTTTGTAATGAATTATTTTATATTAAAAGGACTATTTTAGATTTATTTAATACAGATAAAGAATATATTTGTAATAGATGCTATAAAAGATATCCAATAAATTTGACTTATGAGGCTATTCAACTAGATAAGTATGAATGTGTAATCATATCTATGTTTAAAAAGAGATATAAGATAGATTATAATGGGTTTTATAAAGAATACTCAAAGCTCTTTATGGCCAATTATATTAGAGAAGGATATCATGCAATGTTTTTTTCTCATATTAAGCTTACAGAGGATTTTTTAGAATTAATAGATGCATTTTCAAAACTATTAGATTCTAATATAGCAATATTATGCTTTAGCATAACTGAATAAAAATAATAATAAAAATTTTTACGATTAATTGAAAACGCTTTAAAAACTTGCTATAATAAGGCTAGAGGTGATCTATATGAGAATTGAAGTAGTTGGAAAGAATGGATTTAATCCTTCTGACGCAAACAAGGAGTATGCAATCAAGAAGCTTTCTAAACTTGAGAATATGATTCCTGATTTTGATACTGTATCAGCAAGAGTTGTATGTAAAGTTTATAAATCTTTCCATAAGGTTGAAGTTACTATTCCTTCAAAATCAATCATTTTAAGAGCGGAGGTTTCTGATTCTGATATTTATGCAGCAATAGACGGTTCGATTGATAAATTAATGACACAGGTAAGAAGATATAACGATAAGACAAAAGACAAAATGGGTAAAAAGTCTATTCGTCATGCTGAAGAGCCTGTAGAGACTGAACAAAATAAGAAATTTGTTAGAGACAAACATGTTGATTTAATCCCTATGACTAGAGAAGAGGCTTTAGATCAAATGGAACTTTTAGGACATGATTTCTTCATTTACTTAGATAAAGAGACTAAAAAGACTAATGTCATTTATCTTCGTGAAGATGGCGATTATGCTGTAATTGAAACTGAATCTAAATAATTAAAATATTGATATAATAAAATTTGTTTGAAACGATTTTAATAATCGTTAGGGGTACTTATAAAAAAGTATCCCTTTTTTTTGACTAAATATATATTTATATATATATAATTTCGTAATTTCCTTGAAAATAATTGATTTTTATAGTATTATTAAAGAGATTTTTGAGAAAGGATTATACTGCTTATGCAGTAATAATTTATTATGGGATTAAGCAAATTATTCGATTCAGGGAGAAAAGAAGAAAAAAGATGTGAAAAGATTGCTAAAAAGATCTTGGAATTAGATGAACAAATGCAAAAATTATCTGATGAAGAACTTAAAGCAAAAACTCCTTATTTTAAAGAACTATTAAAAAATGGAAAAACACTTGATGATATTTTAGTTGAAGCATACGCTGTTGTAAGAGAAGCTGCATATCGTGTTACAGGTATGAAAGCTTATTTTGTACAATTAGTTGGTGCGATTGCCATTCATGGTGGTAATATTGCTGAAATGAAAACAGGTGAAGGTAAAACATTAACTGGAGTATTTCCTGCATACTTAAATGCATTAACAGGAGAGGGTGTACATATCGTTACAGTAAACGAATATCTAGCAGGTCGTGAAACTGAAGGTATAATTGGTGATATTTATAGATGGTTAGGATTAACAGTAGGTCTTAACTTAAGAGAATTAGATAGAGAGCAAAAGAAACAAGTTTATTCTTGTGATATCGTATATTCAACAAACAGTGAATTAGGTTTCGATTACTTAAGAGATAACATGGTTCCTGATTATGAAAGTGTAACTCAAGTTAAAGGCTTAAATTATGCAATCATCGATGAGGTTGACTCAATTTTAATTGATGATGCAAGAACACCACTTATCATTTCTGGTCCTACAAAGGATGATAATGGTCTATATGAAAAGGCTGATAGATTTGTTAAATCATTAAATGAAGATGATTATTCAATTGATGTTGAATCTAGAACAATTGTATTAACTCCATCTGGTGTTGATAAGGCTGAAAGATATTTTAGAGTTAATAACCTATATGATATTGAACATGTAACATTAGTTCATAGAATTAATAACGCCTTAAAGG
>CAMOUB010000065.1 GCA_946626345.1 uncultured Caryophanales bacterium
CGCCTCTTGGGACTTTCACCCTAGATTTATAACATGCCCGTCATACAAGAAAAAAATCGTCTAAAAAAGACGATTAATCATATATAGTTCCTATTTCTTGCATCTTAGCTTCAAATTCTAATTTAGGTAATGGCTTAGAATATAAGAAACCTTGTGCTCTTGAACATCCAAGAGATAATACAAATTTAGCTTGTTCTATAGTTTCGATTCCTTCAAAAACAACCTGGATTTTTAATTTATTAGCTATATTAATAATTGAACCAATAATAATTTTATCAGAATCTTCTATTTTTCTATTAATAAATGATCTATCTATTTTAATTTCATTTACTTTAAAATCTCTTAAAACAGATAAAGTTGAATATCCTGTACCAAAATCATCAACAGATGTATAAATACCATTTTTATTCATTTTTTCAATGAATTTAGCTAATCTATCTTTTTCTTCTAGATTAGATGTTTCGGTTACTTCAATAATTATTTCTCCAGGTAAAATACCATATTCATTTATAATTCTTATAATTTTATCTTCTAAATTAGGATCTTCAAAATCTCTTCTTGAGATATTGCATGATGCAGGTACAATCTTATATCCATAGCTTCTATAATTTCTTATATCCCTACATAATGTTTCTAAAACATATAAATCTAAATCTATAATTTCACCATTTTTCTCTAATATTGGTACAAATACACCAGGAGAGACTATTTCACCATTTTTATGCCATCTAGCAAGTGCTTCAACACCAAATATTTTACTAGTTACAATATCAAATTTTGGTTGATAATAAATAACAAAATTACCTTTATTTAATTCATATTTAAATTTTTTTTCTATATCTTTAACTGAATTTACGCTTTCAATTAATTCTTTTGTTATTTTTATAATAGGCTTTTTATTATTTCTTGCATACTGACATGCCATTGCAGGATAAGAAATTAATCTTTCATTAACCAATTGATTATTTTCAAATTCATAATAGCCTATAACACCACTTAATGTTATTTCTTCTAATTCATTTGCTTTATTCTTAAGCTTAATAGTAAATTTAGAAGCTAAATTAACAAATTCTTCATGTCTAAATCTTTTTATAAAAGCAACAAAATTATCTCCACCTAAGTGACCTACAGCCTCATCAGGATTAGCAAAATCATTTAATAATTTAGCATAATGTTTAATCGCATAATCGCCTTCGTTTGGTCCAAATAATCTATTGATTAAGCCAAAAGCTTTTAGGTTAATATAATAAGAATTATATTTACTATAATCAGGATTCATACTACAGACTTTTTTAATATATCCTGTTACATTATAAATATTAGCTTGATGACTATATAATTCAGAATCTACTAATTTCTTTTCTGATATAACTATTTGATGTTCCATAGCAAGAATACGTAATAATGCCTCAATATTATTTGCATCATCTAAAGTAAATTCATAATTGTCATTTACCTTATAAAATAGATAATCATAGCCATTTTTAGAATAAGAAAATGAAGGAACATCTAAAGAATTCTTGTTTAAAACTAATTCACAGCTATCTATAGCCGTCTTTAAAACAAGCTTAGAAATATGTAGGTCTTCCTTATAAGTTTCTAAAGCTAATTTTAGATCATCAAAAGATGATGATTTATTTAATATTTCTATAAAGCCTTTCAAATCGAACACAGTATCACCCACTTATGTTAATTTATTATAACATAATAAAAAAATTAAAAAAGTCATTTAATATTTTAATGGCAATATATTGAAATTTATTCTTTTGATTTAGTTAGCTTTTTAATTAAATCATTCATAGTTCTTGTTCTCTTATAGAATCTACCAAATACTAATTTGAAATTTCTTTCCTTAGCATTTGTCATATCTTCTATTTCATCTACTCCACCTGCAATAACTTCTACATTATGTTTTTTACATAATTCAGTTATTTCATCTGAGCCTATATCTCCTATAGTTCTATAATCATATACAAAATAATCTGAATTAGATCTATAGATATCTAATATATCTTTAGTACATATTTTAAAGCCCTCTTGTCTTAATAATTTTAAGTAATAATTATCAGCCTTATTACATACTAAAACAATATATGCAGGATTAATTTTATAAAATTGTGGTCTTTCTTTTATATATTCATAATATCCTCTATCTATTAAATCAGGATTTATTTCAATAAATACAGGGAATAAATATTTAGTTTTTGTATAAAGCATTTTTAATTCAATAAATAATGCATTAATAGAATATTGATTTACTCTAGCCTCTAGATTACGTCTTTTTACTACATTCATTATTTCTTCATAATATAATTCACTAGAATCTAAATTTATTAATGCATAATACCCATAAACCTTTTGTTCTATAATATTTACAATTTGTTGGTATACAATATTTAAATCATTTGTATCAATTGCTTCACTTATTGATGTAACTAAATTGTTTTCACTAAATCTTTGTCTCATTTCTTCACTATCATAATGAGAAATATGATTTCCTATATATTTCATAGCTTTTGCATCATTTAGGGCATCAAAGGCATACGCTAACATTAGTGAAGCATCAGCTAAATTATTATTTTTACCAAGCCTATATACACCAACATCAAATGTTATATTTAATCTTGTATTTAATTTATGTAATGATTTAGCTGCATCAGATAAAAATTTATTTAATTTAGAATCTACTAATCTTTTATCATTAGCATTTTTAATAGTTAAGACAAATATATCTTCACCTAAATGATATAATGATACATTAAAATCACTTGATATTGCATCTTTAATTGCATTACCTACAGCAAGCTCTAGCTGACGTTTAAAATTAAATCCATATAGCTCTTCATATAATGAAAAATCATGAATAGATATTGTTGCTAATGCCATTTTATGCATTAAATATTCATCTCTAATATCAACCATTAGTTTAACTTCTGTATCTAATTTAGTAATTGGATTTGTATAAGCTAAATTAGTTAATTGCTTCTTTTCATCATCATATCTTGTTATATCTTCAATTACTGAAATAATAGTAATAGTACCATCTAAGAATAATGAATAAAATGATTCTTTAATTTTAATTAAATCATCTTCCTTTTTAAATTCATATTCATATGTAGCTTCTTTTGTATCATAATATAAGCTATTTCTTATATTTTTATATTCAATTAAATAATTAGTAGGAATATGATTATAAAAATCATCTATTGATAAATCCTCATATAATGATAGCATAGATGCACATTTTTTAGATAAATGTACATATCCTTCCATTTCTTCTTTTATACCTAAAGACATATTATCCTTAAGGAAATATAATTTTTGATTATTATATAATAATTTATCTTTTTCATATGATAATAATAATCTAGAATTTAAAATAGATGTTACAATTTTTAATCCCTCATAAGTCATTTCATTTGATAAAAATGCATCTTTTGAAAAATATGCAATTGAACCAATTACATCATTTTCATTATGCAAAGGTATTGCATAACCATAATATGAATCAGCATATTTTTCAAGTGTAATAATATTAACATCATATTTTCTATCATTATCATCTAAAAAGCATTCAGAATCAGTTTCAAATGCTTGTATATTAATAGTACCTTTAACCATATCAGGGCTTATTTTTTTATCATATACCCTCTCTGTTTTATAATGCATTCCTTTAAATGAGGTACTTGCATCTATAATATATGCCTCATCTATATCAAATACCTTTTTAATTTCTATCATTGATAATCTAAAAATTTCTCTAAATTTATTATTTAAATTCATTTGATTTAAAACATCTAATAAATTAGATAATTTCATATAGAATTCAGATACATTTTCACTTTTTAGATTAATAATTTGTTTTTTAACATTTGTTTTTTCTAAAGGAATATCCTCTTTAGGATTTAAGATATTAAAATTAGGTTTAATTGTAATTTCTTCTTCCTTTTTAATTCCAGGAATTTTAATAGTAGGTACTACTATTTCTTTTACTTCCTCTTTCTTTTTCTTCTTTTGAGGTATAGCCTTATCAGTTATTTCCTTTAATAATGCTTCTAATTCTTTAACAGCAACCTTTGAATTAGATATAGTATATAATTCAATTGCAGCCTCTAAGAAGTTTTTAGATTCTACATAATATGATGCATCTACATATTCTTCATAATTAGATTCAAAAATAGATGCTTTTTTTATATCGTTTAATCCAATATATGCTCTAATTGCAAGGGTTGCAAGAGGTAAAAATAAAATAGGTGAATCATAATTTGGAATAATTTTATTAATATCAGATACAACCTTTATATAATTCTTTCTTTTATATGCGATTGTTAATAATCTTGTTTGTAATAAAGCTTCCTTTTTTAGGTCTAATCTATCTTGATATATTTCAAGTAAGCCTGATGTTATATTAATATAATTATCATATTCACCTTGCTTAAAATAAATATTAGATAATTCTTCTTTAGCAAATAATGCTTCATCTTTTGAAATATCATCTTCTAAATATTTAATTAATAAATCTTTTGCTTCATTGATTGAATCCTTCTTTAATAAATATGTAATCATATCTTTTAAATATAAATTCAATTTAGATACAGGTAAAAAATTCTTTTTTAATTGAATATATTTATAAGCTTCATCAAAATTATTTAAGTCTAATAATATTTGAATTAACGAATCAGATATAGCTATTATAGAATATGGTGTTAATATATTTAAATTCTTAATATATTTAACTAATACATTAACTGCCTCTAAAGAATTTCCTAGCTTGTGTTCAATATAATATTTATATGCTAAAGCTTTCATATAAGGATCTGAATATTCAACTTCAGATGCTAAAAAAGCATCAATCTTTTTTATTGATGAATTAGAAATATCAAGTTGTAATACCTCAGATAATGAAATCTTAGCCAAAAAAATCACCACTTATAATTATATTCTTTTATTAAATTATTATATCTATAAAAAGATATTTTATTATCATCAATTATTGCATAATATCCATCTATATATGCCCCTGGATTAATAAATAAAATGTTATCTCTTTCAAATAAAGTTAATTCATGAGTATGTCCAAATAAGCATATATTAGATTTTAATTCTATTGCCTTATAAATTAAAGAATTCATATGGCTTTTAACATGATATAAATCACCATGAGTCATAAAAATATTTTTATTATTTATATTTATAAATACTTCCTTATTATTACCAAAATCACAATTTCCACATACATAATATGTATTATTATTTCTCATTAAATCTGATTTTGATGAACCAAAATCACCACAGTGAAAAACATAATCATATTTATTAAAATCGATATCAAGCATTCTAGAATGAGAATCACTTAAGACTAAAATCTTCATTTAATAACTCCTTTAATTTTCTTATTGCTTTTGCTCGATGTGAAATTGTATTTTTCTTCTCTAAAGGTACCTCTGCAAATGTTTTTTCAAATTCAGGTATATAAAAATAAGGATCATAACCAAAACCATTTGTACCTCTTCTATCATCTATTATCTTTCCGTAACAATATTCTTTAACTATTTTATATTTTCCATCAGGATAATATATGCATATTGCGCAAACATATCTTGCATCTCTATTTTCAATTCCTTTTAGGTTTTTAATTAATAAACTATTATTTGCCTCATCATCATGTCCTCCAGCATATCTTGCTGAATAGATTCCTGGAGCGTTATTTAGTGCCATAACCTCTAAGCCTGAATCATCAGATATAGCTATAACATTTAAATCCTTTGAAACCTGGCTTGCTTTAATAAAGGCATTTTCTTCAAATGTATTACCATCTTCAATTATTTCTTTATCATAGCCTATTTCATTTAAAGTTTTAAATTCTATATCATTATTTCCTAGTAGAGATTTAAATTCTTTTACCTTATTTTTATTGTTTGTTGCGATTACTACTGTTTTCAATTTAGGCACCTCAATTCATACATTTTAATTGTATCACAAATGGATTTATTTTTTTAGTATTATTAGACAAAATAATTAACATAATGTATAATTTATTTAAGAGGTGTTTTTAATGAAAAAAGCTGTATACCCTGGTTCATTTGATCCACTTTCAAATGGCCATTTAGATTTAATAAAAAGAGCATCAAAATTATTTGATGAGGTTCATATTTTAGTAAGTGTTAATGTATTAAAGAAAACAATATTTACTGCTGAAGAAAGAATAAATATGGTTAAGCTTGTAACAAAAGATTTAAATAATGTATATGTTACATCATATGATGGACTTGTAGTTAATTATTGTAAAGAAAATAATATCAATATTATTGTAAGAGGCTTAAGAAATTATTCTGATTATGAAAATGAATTCTCCTTATTCCAATATAATAGAGATATTAATAATTCAGTTGAAACTGTATTATTAATGCCTACAACTAAAAATCAGGTTGTATCTTCTTCTGCAATAAAGGAGCTTGTAACATTTGGATGTGATATATCTAAATATGTACCAAAAGAAATTAAAAATATGATAATAGAAAAGATAATGGGTAAGAACTAAATCTTACCCATTATCTTTTTATATTCTTCTATTCTTTTATTTAATTTTACATAAATTGGCTTCATTTGTTCTTCATTTGTAATTTTTGGTGCATCATCTATTTTTACCCATTTCAAGCCTGAACCTTCATTTTTATTTATAATTAATTTATCATTTTCATTTGCCATGAATAAATATGTTACATTTAAATGAATGTGACTAGATATAACTTTACCATTTTTATTGTGAGATATAACAGGTAATGCTTCAAGGGAAATAATATTATTAAATAAAGGCTTTATATTTTTTAAGCCTGATTCTTCATATATTTCCTTTTTAGCTACATCTAATAGATTATCCATCATATCAGCATGTCCACCAAGCCAACCCCAATTTTTAAATATATTATGATAATTCATTAATACCTTATCTAAAGATTTATTTGTTATCCATGCAGATACTGTAATATGTGCTATTTTATTATCTCTAGATAATAATTTATTACCAAATGTATTATATAAATCTAATATTAATTCTTTATCAGCTTTTTCTATATCAGAAATTGGATTATATTTATTAATTTCATCTATAAACATAATATTAAATATTTAAAAAAATACCTCTTTCGAGGTATTTATTATTATTCAGCCATACCAGCAGTGATAATAGCCATTTTATAAACTTCATCAGCGTTGCATCCACGTGATAAGTCATTAATTGGAGCATTTAAGCCTTGTAAAATTGGACCATAAGCTTCATAGCCACCTAATCTTTGAGCAATCTTATAACCAATATTACCAGCTTCGATTAATGGGAAGATGAATGTATTTGCTTGACCAGCAACCTTTGAATCAGGACATTTAGTCTTAGCAACTACAGGTGATACTGCAGCATCAAATTGGAATTCACCATCGATTACTAATTCAGGATTTAACTTACGAGCTTCAATTACAGCATCATGTGATAATTGAACAGTTCCACCCTTACCAGAACCATATGTAGAGAATGATAATACTGCAACCTTTGGATCAATTCCAAAATAATTAGCAGTCTTAGCAGTTTCAACAGCAACCTCAGCTAATTGTTGAGCAGCAGTCAATACTACATTACCATCTTTATCAAGCTTATCTTGATATGAAATGTTAATTGCGCAGTCACCCATTGCAATTTTTTCTTCTTTTCCATCCTTAGTACGGAATAAAATGAATGATGAAGATACTAAATTAGAACCCTTCTTAGTCTTAACGATTTGAAGTGCTGGTCTAACTGTATCAGCAGTTGAATAAGTAGCACCACCAAGTAATGCATCAGCCTTACCCATCTTAACAAGCATTGTACCAAAATAATTAGATTTAGTTAATGATTTAGCACATTCTTCTTCTGTCATCTTTCCTTTTCTTAATTCATACATAGTCTTAACCATTGTATCGAATTCAGGATAAGTTACAGGATCGATGATTGTAGCTTTATCGACATTAAAATTGTATTCTTTAGCAATAGCCTTAACAGCTTCTGCGTTACCACAAAGAATAACATCCATTAAATCTTCCTTTAATAGTCTATCTGTAGCTTCTAGAATTCTTGGATCTAATCCTTCTGTAAATACAATTGTCTTTCTTGAATTTTTTAAATTTGCAAGTAGTTTATCAAACATACCCATATTATATATCCTCCATTTATTTTTCTTATATGGCATCAAAGCCATTGATATTATATCACAAACATTTTTTATTTAAAATATTTTAATATAAATTATATTAAATAATTTTTAGTCCTCTACCTTCATATTGTTATAAATCTTTTCAATTTCAGCCAATAAATCATCATCAGTAATTAAGCTATATGAAGGACTTCCATCAACCTCTTCAACTAAAAATACTAATGCCTCATCAGGGTCTAAGCCCATTTTATCATCAACTGGTCTTAAAATTTGATAACAATCGTCATCATATTCTAATTCACAATCTAAATAAAAATTAATTTTATTTCCGTTTTCACCATTTAAAGTAACTATTTCTGGTTTCATTATTTTTCTCCTTTTTCATAATCTTCTTTATTCAATAAACATAATTCAATTTCTTTCTCTTCGTTATCAGATGGTCTAATAATTTTTTATTTCATCAATCCATGATG
>CAMOUB010000066.1 GCA_946626345.1 uncultured Caryophanales bacterium
ATTCTTCACCCATTGAAGCCCATACATCTGTGAAGATTACATCTGAATTTTTTGCAGCAACCATTGGATCATTAGTCATTTCAAACATACCAGGATATTGTTTTGTAAATTCTTTAATATGATCACAAATTTCATATCCCTTAGGTGATGCGATTGAAACTTTCATACCTAATTTTAAGCATCCTACAATAATTGAGTTTGCCATATTATTACCATCACCAATGAATGTAGCCTTTAATCCTTCAAATGCGCCTTTATATTCTCTTATTGTCATTAAGTCAGCTAATACTTGGCATGGATGGCAATAATCAGTTAAAGCGTTAATAATAGGAATTGAACCATATTCTGCTAAAGCTTCAACTTCGGATTGCTTATAAGTTCTAATCATAATACCATCTAGGTATCTTGATAATACTCTTGCAGTATCTTCAACTGGCTCTCCACGTCCAATTTGTAAATCTCTTGATGATAAGAATAATGCTTCTCCACCAAGTTCATACATACCTACTTCAAATGATACTCTTGTTCTTGTTGAAGATTTTTGGAAAATCATACCTAATTTTTTACCCTTTAATAGGTGATGCTCAATATGATTTTTTCTTTGGAATTTTAATTGATCAGCTAAATTTAGAATTTCTAATAATTCTTCTTTAGATAATTGTTCTAATGTTAATAAATGTTTCATTATTTTAATTCCTCCATACTCTTAATTAATAAATCTATTCCCTTAGATAGGTCTGCTTCTTTAATATTTAATGGTGGTAATAATCTAATCTTATTTTTAGCAGTTAGCATAATTACACCATTTTCAATACCTTTAGAAACAACATCTGCTGCCTTTAATGATTCATCAATTTCAATACCAATCATTAAACCTTTACCAGATATAGATTTAACTAAAGGATTACCTAAAAGCTTTCTTTCAACTAAAGCTCTCATTTCCTTTACATGATTTAATAATTTATCATCAATTCTTTTAATTACTGAATATGCAGCCGCAGCACAAATTGGGTTTCCACCAAATGTAGTTGCGTGTTGACCATATCCTAATACTTTTTCAGTTTTTTCACCAAATAATATTGCACCAAATGGTAAACCACCTGCAATACCTTTTGCAGTTGTAACAATATCAGGATGAACTCCATATTCCATATAGCTATATAAATAACCGCATCTACCGTTACCTGTTTGTACTTCATCAACAATAAATACTAAATCTTTTTCATTACATATTTTTTCAATGTGCTTTATGAATGATGCATCAAGTGGGTTAACTCCACCTTCACCTTGAACAGTTTCAATCATGATTGCGCAAGTTTTTTCATTAATTAAATTATCTAATGCTTGAATATCATTTGCAAATGCATGCTTAAAGCCTTCTAAAAATGGGAAGAAATATTGATGAAATACATCTTGTCCTGTTGCTGATAATGTAGCAATAGTTCTTCCATGGAATGAATTAACTAAAGTAATTATTTCATATCTTCCTTCACCATATTTATCATATGAATATTTTCTTGCTGCCTTAATAGCACATTCATTAGATTCAGCACCAGAATTTGAAAAGAACACCTTTTTCATTCCTGTCTTTTCGCATAATAGCTTAGCTAATTTAACTTGTGGTTCACTATAATATAGGTTTGATGTATGTTGAATTTTTTTAGCTTGTTGACATACAGCATCAATCCATTCTTTATCACAAACACCATAAATGTTTGTTCCTATTCCTGATGAAAAATCAATATATTCTTTTCCATCTTCATCTACTAAAATAGAACCATTTCCCTTTGTTAAAACTACATTAAATCTTTTATATGTATTTAATATGTTTTCTTTATCGTCAATCATAATTTGACTCATAATAACACCTTCTTTTACTTAAATTCAGTTCCTACACCTTCGTCAGTTAATACTTCAATTAAAATTGAATGAGGAACTCTACCATCAATAATAACAACGTTTTTAACGCCACGTCTTATTGCTTCTACACAGCATTGAACCTTTGGTATCATACCACCATCGATAATGCCTGCCTTTTCTAATTGCTTTAATTCAGATACATTAATTGTTTTCATTAATGAATCAGGATCATTTTTATCACTTAATACACCCTTAATATCTGTCATAGCAATGAATTTTTCAGCTTCTAATGCTCCTGCAATTCTTGCAGCTGCAGTATCTGCATTAATATTATAAACATTACCATCTTTATCATAACCAATTGTAGATATAACAGGAATATATCCCATATCTAATGTATCTAGAATAATATCAGTGTTAACATTAACAATTTGACCTACATATCCTAAATCTTTACTGATTGGTTCAGCTTCAATTAAGTTATCATCTAATCCTGATAGACCAACTGCATGTCCACCAGCTAAATTTAATTGCTTTACTAAATTCTTGTTTAATTTACCTGCTAATACTTCTGTTACAACATCAATTGTTTCAGCATCAGTTACTCTTAAACCATTAATAAATTTAGATTCTTTACCAATTGCTTTTAAACCTTTTGAAATTTCAGGTCCTCCACCATGAACTAATACAACTTTCATTCCTAGTGAATTAAGCATTACAACATCTTCCATAACTAATTTCTTTAAATGCTCATCAACCATAGCGTTTCCGCCATATTTGATTACCATAATTTTATCTTTATATTTTAAGATATAAGGTAATGCTTCTGATAATATTTTTGCTCTTTCTTCTAATGTTGCCATAATCTAATTAGCTTCTATAATCGCCATTGATTTTAACATAGTCGTATGTTAAATCACATCCAAAGGCTGAAGCCTCTCCTTTTCCATCATTTAAATCTATTTCAATAGTAATTTCATCTTCTAATAGCACTTCTTTTGCTTTTTCCTCAGAGAATGGAATGCCTGCGCCAGCCTTACATGTTTTAACTTCACCCTTAGCTGATTTAAAAGACATATCGACCTTAAATACATCTACATCGCATTTAGCATATCCTATTGCACACAAAACACGTCCCCAGTTAGCATCAGCACCAAAGATTGCTGCTTTAAGTAAGCTTGATTCAATTACTGATTTAGCAACTATTTTAGCATCTTCTTTTGTCTTTGCATTTTTTACATTACAAATTATTAAATGTGATGCACCTTCACCATCTTTAGCCATACGCTTTGCTAAATTAATAGTTACATATTTTAATGCTTCTAAGAAAATTTTATACTCATTAGTATTAACATCATCAATTAATTTATTTCCTGCAAGTCCGTTTGCAATAATAGAGCATGTATCATTTGTTGATGTATCTCCATCAACTGATAACATATTAAATGAATCAGAAACAGCTTCATGTAATGCTATATTTAATACATTAGATGAAACATTACAATCTGTTGTAATAAAGCATAACATTGTTGCCATATTAGGAGCTATCATACCAGCACCCTTTGTCATAGCACCAATCTTACAAGTTTTACCATCAAGATTGAATTCTACAGCTACCATTTTCATAACTGTATCTGTAGTCATTATACCCTTACATGCTAAAACTGCATTTTCTTCTTTATTATCTAAGCCCTCTACAATTTTTGGAATACCTGTTTCAAATGGCTTAATTGACATTGGCATACCAATTACACCTGTTGATGCAACTATAACATCATTTGCTTTAATATTAGTGTATTTAGCTAATATTTCGCATGTTTTAGTAGCAATTTCAACACCATCAGCATTACATGTATTAGCATTACCACTATTACAAATCATTGCTTGAGCCTTACCATCATTTAAATTACTAATAGTAACATAAATAGGTGCACCTTTAACCTTATTTGTTGTATATACTGCAGCTGCATTACCTAATACATCGGATGTAATTAATGCTAAATCAATCTTATCTTTATTATCTCTAATACCTGCATGTATACCATTTGCTTTAAATCCTTTAGGTGCAACTACACCATTTGAAATTTCTTTTATCATAGAAGCCTCCTATAATACTAATCCTTTTTTAGGGTCTAAGCCTAACATTATATTCATACATTCAACTGCAGCACCTGATGCACCCTTACCTAGGTTATCTAGGGCAGCAGTTATACTTATTCTTTCTTCGTTACCAGAAACATATATTTCTAAATAATCTTTACCTGCTAAATGATTAGCTGATAAAAATCCTGTTTCTGTACCTAAGTCATTATAAGGCATTACTCTTACAAAATCCTTACCTTTATAGAAATTTGCAAGCTCATCTCTTATTTCCTTAGGACTATATTTTTTATTTAATTTATCTACATATAAAGGAATTGTTACAAGCATACCTTGAATAAAATCACATACATATGGATTAAATAAAGGCTTTTCCTTTAATTTAGGGAAATATTGCATTTCCTTTAAATGTTTATGCATTTGACTCATTGCATATAATCTTGGTGCTTCAAATTCGATATTTCTATTTTTATCTTCATATTGAGCAATACCTTTTTTTCCTGCACCAGAATATCCTGAAATTGCATTTGCACTAAATGGATAATCATTTGATGCAATACCTAATTTAACTAAAGGATATACAATAGACATAAAGCCTGATGCATAACATCCTGGAGTTGCAACAAATTGTGATTTCTTTATTTTATCTAAGAAATCATCTCCTAATTCAGGAAATCCATACGCAAATGCTTCGTTTGTTCTATGAGCAGTTGAAGCATCAATAATTTTTGTATGTTTATTATCTTTATCAAGTAATGTTAAAGCCTCAATGGCTGCTTGATCTGGTAAGCATAAAAATGTAATATCAGAGCTATTAATGCATTTTCTTCTTTCATTAGGATCTTTTCTTAATTCCTCTGAAATATTAATTAATTCAATATCATCTCTATTTTGAAATCTTTCAAATATACGAAGACCTGTTGTACCTTCTTTTCCATCAATAAATATTTTAAATTTCATATTAGCTCCTTAAATCCTTAATTTGTGCTTCTACAGATTCAATTCCTGAAGCTCCTTGGCTTGTTCTTTTAAATGTACAAGTTTCTAAATTAATATATTCATATAAATCATTATCAAATAAATCTGAATAATTTTTATAAATATCTAAAGATAATTCTTCTAATACCTTATCATGTTCGATACAATAAGCAACTATTGTACCTGATATTTTATATGCATCTCTAAATGCCATACCTTTTTTAACTAAATAATCAGCTAAGTCTGTAGCATTAATAAATCCTTTAGCTGCAGCACGCTTCATATTTTCTTTATTAACCTTAATTGTTTTTAGCATTGGTGTAAATATTTTTAAGCATTGCTTAATTGTATCTACTGCATCAAATATTGCTTCTTTATCCTCTTGCATATCTTTATTATATGCTAAAGGTAAGCCCTTAAGCATAGTTAATAATGTAATTAAATCACCATAAACTCTACCTGTTTTACCTCTTACTAATTCTGCAATATCCGGATTTTTCTTTTGTGGCATTATAGATGATCCAGTTGAATATGCATCATCTAGATCAATAAATTTAAATTCCCAGCTACAATGTAAAATAATTTCTTCAGAAAATCTTGATAGATGCATCATTGAAATACTTATTGCTGATGCTAATTCAACAACAAAATCTCTATCAGATACTGAATCTAATGAATTATTCATAACTCCATCGAAGCCTAATGATTTTGCAACCATCATTCTATCAATGTTATATGTAGTACCTGCAAGTGCACATGCACCAAGAGGTGAATAATTCATTCTCTTATATGTATCATTAAATCTTCCGATATCTCTTTTTAGCATATATGCATAAGCTAATAGATAATTAGCATATGTAATAGGCTGTGCTCTTTGTAAATGAGTATAGCCTGGCATAATTGTATATTTATTTTGTTCAGCTAAATCAACAATTGCATTTAATAAATTAGATGCTAATTCAATTATTTCTTTAATATCCTTTTTTAATTCTATTCTTATATCTAAGGCTACCTGATCATTTCTAGATCTTGATGTATGTAATCTCTTACCTACTTCACCAATTCTTTTTGTTAATTCTGCTTCAACAAACATATGAATATCTTCAGCTTCAGGATCTAATTCTAACTTGCCTTCTTTAATATCTGCAAGTATCTCAGCTAGCGTCTTACATATAAGCTTAGAATCATCTAAGCTAATAATGCCTTTATGGCCAAGCATTGTAGCATGAGCAATAGAGCCTGTTATATCACTTTCATACATTCTTCCATCAAATGATATTGAAGAATTGAAATCATTTACCTCTTTACTTTCTTCTTTTTGAAATCTTCCTGCCCACATCTTGGCCATAAAAGTCACCCTCTTTTAATTATTTTAAATTCTTATTCTTTTCATTAACTAATGCTTGAACCTTAATTGGAAGTCCAAATAGATTAATGAATCCAGCTGAATCTGCTTGATTATATGCACCACCATCATCATCAAATGATGCAATATCCATATTATGTAATGACCAAGGAGATGTAATACCTGCTGGAATTACATTACCCTTGTATAATTTTAATTTAACATCACCAGTAACGTGCTCTTGAGTCTTATCTACGAATGCAGATAATGCTTCTCTTAAAGGTGTATACCATAAACCGTTATAAACTAAATCAGCAAATTTATCTGCAACTTGCTTCTTATAGTGGCTAGTTTCTTTATCTAGTGTGATAGATTCTAGTAATTCATGAGCTTCATATAGAATAGTTCCACCTGGAGTTTCATAAACACCACGGCTCTTCATACCAACTAATCTATTTTCAACGATATCTAAAATACCAATACCATTTCTTCCGCCTAATTTATTTAATTCCCAAACTAAGTCAACAGCGTTTAACTTCTTACCATTAACTGATGTAGGAATACCTTTTTCAAAATGAATAGTTACATATTCTGGCTTATCTGGAGCTTGCTCTGGAGATACTCCAAGTTCTAAGAAGCCTGGCTTATTATATTGTGGTTCATTTGCTGGATCTTCAAGATCTAAGCCTTCATGAGATAAATGCCATAAGTTTTTATCCTTTGAATAATTTGTTTCTCTTGAAATACGAAGTGGAATATTATGTGCTTCTGCATAATCAATTTCTTCATCTCTTGATTTAATATTCCATTCTCTCCATGGAGCAATAATTTTCATATTTGGAGCGAAAGCCTTAATTGTTAATTCAAATCTAACTTGGTCATTACCCTTACCTGTACAACCATGACAAATTGCATCTGCTCCCTCTTTGATAGCTATTTCAGCAATTCTTTTTGCAATAATAGGTCTTGCAAAAGATGTACCTAATAAATATTTTTCATATTTTGCACCAGCCTTAACAGTTGGGAAAATAAAATCTTCTACGAATTCTTTATTTAAATCTTCAACATATAACTTAGATGCTCCTGTTTTTAAAGCTTTTTCCTCTAAGCCTTCAAGTTCATCAGCTTGTCCTACGTTTCCTGATACTGCAATTACTTCACAGTTATCATAATTTTCCTTTAACCAAGGAATAATGATTGATGTATCCAATCCTCCTGAATACGCTAATACTACTTTTTTAATACCTTTCTTATCCATACCTAAAATCCTCCTAATGTATTAATTATATCAAAAAAAGGCGTCTCTATCAACTGAAAGAGACGCCTATTTCGCGCGGTACCACTCTTTTTACATATCTTTAAGATATGTCACCTCTAATTATTTCATCTACCAAGGTTCTTTTCAGATAACTTTCATACTATGCTTCCACCATCCATAGCTCTCTATAAATTCAGTATCTCTTACTTCTCCTTTATCATCAATGATATAAAAGATTAATAAAAGAAAAAAGGACGCTAGTCCTTTTTCTTTGAAAGGACAATAATTATGAATAACATAAATATTGTTCT
>CAMOUB010000067.1 GCA_946626345.1 uncultured Caryophanales bacterium
ATAATAATATCTTGTAATGTTGTATCCCATGAGTGACCTAAATGTAATTTACCTGTTACATTTGGTGGTGGAATAACTATTGTAAATGGCTCTTTAGATTTATCACCTGCAGTGAAAAATCCACCTTTAAGCCAAAAATCATATTTACCTTCTTCAACTTCTTTAAAGTCATATTTTGGTTTTAATTCCTTATTCATATCTCTTTAACCTCTCATAATCTTCTTTTGTTAATGAATAAAAGTCAGCATCTACTAATCTTCCATCATATAGCTTTTTATATTTACATAATCTTCCATCATATATAAATCCACATTTTTCAATGACTCGCTTACTATTATAATTATCTGAATGATGTCCTACTTCTAAGACCTCACAATCAGTTTTATTAAATATATAATCAATAACAAGCTTTACAGCTTCAGTCATATAACCGTTATTCCAGTATTTAGGATTTAGTGAAAATCCTAATTGCTTAACCTTGTTATATTTTCTAATTCCATAATTATATATTGAAATAGTACCTATTAACTTTTTTTCAGATATTAATTCAATCGCGAATACATCTTTAGCTAATATATATGATGCAATAACTCTTCTTGCAATATCAAGTGATGGAACAGGTTTCCATCCGGCATTAGGACCGACGAGTTCAGATTTAGCATATTCATAAAAGTCTTCATCGTCTTTGAATGTAATATCTCTGATTAAAATTCTTTTACCAATTATTCTCATAAAAAAAAATCCTCAGAAATAAATTCTAAGGACGACAAAACCGCGGTACCACCTTTATTCTAGATATAAATATCTAGCTCTCAATTAAAAGTTAACGCCTTAATACGGAAAAGACTAATTTAGATTTCTCATCTTTTCAGCTCAATGACTACCTTCACTTTATAAATCTAGATATTTTCACCAGCCATATCCTCTCTAAAGATTATTTAAAGCTACTCCTTCATATCAACGCTATGAAACTATTTTAATCTTAATCTAATTTATTGTCAATTCTTTATTAGAAAAAAGCGATTCATATTTCTTATTTTTAGGCATTTTTATCATAAATATAAGACATAATGTAAATGTTATAATACCTGCAAGGGTATTAGATACAAACATTGCAATACCACAAGCTTCATAATTCATTTTAACAACATACATTAAAAACATTATTGTAGGTAATCTAAAAGCAAATAAATTAACCATAGACATAATACTTGTAATTCTTGTTTTACCAAAACCATAGAATATTGCGTTTGAAGCACCTGCAATACCTGTAAAGAATACATCTAAAATTTCCCATTTAAATATTTCTACTATTATTTTTCTATATTCTAAATCATCACCAGAAAAGAATGATGCAACATTAGATTTTAATAAGAATAAAGTTATTACTGCAATTAATGACATAGTTGCAACCATTATCATATTTACAATATAAAATTGTTTAATTCTTTTACCATTACCATTTCCATAATTTTGTCCAACAATTGTTGAACCACCATCTTCAAATGAATTTATCATATTAGTGGGTAATCCTGCCATGGTATTTGATATACCTAGTGCTCCTACTACTTGCTTACCATATGTAACTGTAGCAATTGAATTTAGATATACTTTTCCAAAATGAAATAAAAATCTTCCAATAAATACAGGTAAAGATAATTTAATTATAGATAATACATATTGCTTTTTTAGGTTTAATTGTCTTGGTGTTAATCTTAAAATATTAGTTTTTGATAATGATAAAAATATCATAACTATCATCATAAATGATTGTGCTATCATAGTTGCAATTGCAAGCCATGTGATAGTTACATTTTCAAATGGACCAAATGCAAATAATGTAGTTAGACCAATTTTTATAATAATAACACCTATATTTAATACAAATATTCTTAGGGTATTTCCTTTAGATTTTTCTATAGCTATAAATACAACATTTAATGTCATAATAAACAAATTAATCATTTGAACATCAAAATAACCTAATGCATTTTCAATTGTTGTTTTATCTGTTTTAAGTAATTCTAAAAAAGGAACTGCAAAAGGAATAAATAATAATGTTAATCCTGCAATAATTAATGCCATAGTAAATAATGTATTTGATGATACTCTTGCACCATCAATATCATTTTCACCAATTTTCCTTGCGATTAATATTCCACCACCGGTAGCTATAGCACCACCTAGTGTTTGAATCATATTTTTAATTTGATCTAATACTACTACATCAGCTGCATCACCTATATTTGCAACCTCAACAATCATCATATCATAGATACCATAAAAATAATTACATACATTATAAAATAATATTGGTAAGGCAATAACTAAAATTGTCTTATAAATATTTCCATTTAAAATCATGTCACGTTTTTTATATTGACGCATCTCTTTAGTCATAATATCACCAACCGTATGTATTATATGACTATATAAAAAAAATAAAAGGAAAAATTATCACAATTTTAATCACTTTTATTTTTAATTAATTTTAATTCACTTATAAACATTAAGGGTACTACTGCAAGTCCAAATATCAATATAGGATAAAACATAAATCCTATATATGATAATAAATACATTGGTGCTCTTAATGAGAATATTTCAAAATCTCTTTCTGTCATACCATGAAATATATCATCATTTTTCTTTAAGTATTCACAATATATACTAAACATAGGCACAAATGTCAATGGGAATGATAATGCACATATTGTACTAAATACATATAATATAACCTTATCTTTTACAAATAATATTATTATGATACTTGCCATAAATAATATAAAGCTTAATATTATACAAATAATTGATTTATTCTTCTTAACTAAAAATTGACTAATATAATTAATTATTATTTTAAATAATTCTATTAATACAATAAATATAGTTACAGCCTCAAATGATAAATCATTCATAAATAAATATAGAGGAACTATATTATCCATTATTGGCTGAAATAAGCCAAATGTAATATGAAATACTACAAACCATTTATTTAATTTTATATTCTTTTTAGTTTTATCAATATTATCATAATTATTCTTTAAATCTTTATATGCAAATATAATTGGAAACATACATGCAATATAAAATATTGTAGATGCTATTGATAGAAATAAAAAAGAATTTTCAATTCTAGATAATATAAGACCCGATGCTAATATAAATATTAATTTACCTATATTTTGAGCAATCATAAATTTGCCAACATTATTATTTTTATCAGAATATGCAAATAAAATATTTATAGATACAGAATATAATGCCTGTTGTAAGCCCATTAACAATGATACAAATATTATAGTTATTATATTTATTTCTAAAAAGGATAATAATGCTTCTGCAATTACTATAGGAATAAAATGAATCATTATACATATAACACCATATTTTTGGATTACATGTTTTAAAATTAACATAAAGAATATTACAAATAATGAAAAGAATATTAAATATGATACAGATAGTTTAAAATCATTTGTTTCTCTTAAAATATATAATGGAATAAATACAATTATAATAGCATCTGCGATAGCTTTTAATAATTTATGAATAAATATTAAATTACTTTTATCCATTATATCACCTCTAAAACTACTTAATTATAATACCAATTAATGATTTATTAAAGAATAAAAAAAAGAATGTTTAAAAAAACACTCTATTGTTTAGCTACTACTGCAAAAAAGATTAAATCTTCTTTTCCATCATTTATAAATGTATGAGAAGAATTTTTAGGACAATAATGAGCATCACCCATATTTAATCTTTCTTCAATTCCATTACAAATATTTTTACCACTACCAGATATTACATATATTATTTCAGATGAATCTGTATGTGTATGAATACCAATAGATGCTCCTGGAATTAATTTGCCATACATTATTTTATTAGTTCCATCAAAATATGTTTTAACCTGGAAACATTTTTCACCATTATTAAAATGTTCTTTTATTTCAAAATCCATTGAATTAAAATCTATTTTCATAAAAGCCTCTCACAATTTTAAATTAATATTTGCATGAATTAAATAATATTCATTTAAATCTTTTAATAAAGAATCATAATTTGTATCACTATATTCTTCTATTTTTTTCTTATCCTTATAATATTCAGTCCATATTTTTATTTTATCATTTGATTCATTGATGTGTTCACTACATAGTGCACCACCATATCTTATAGATAATCCTTTAATATTTTTATTATTACAAATAACACATGAATCAAGTTTTGGTGAAATACCAAAATTATAAGTCATCTTTATTAAAAATATAGCTAATGCTTTTTTAGGATTAGTATCTAAATTTAATAAAATATCTTTAACGAATGGATAACATTTATTATGAATTGAATCTTCAGGAATATAATTTAATATTTCAATAATTTTTCCTAGTGCCATTATTGAATCAAAATCATTAACATATTTATATGCTGAATTAATAATTTCATATTCAGTTAATGAAGGAAAATCAGAATCAGTTGTTATAAATGATACAATATTTCCTGATTCACCAAATCCAAAAGTATTCTTTTTAGTGTTTTTAGAGCCTATAGCTCTAACACTAATCTTTCCTTTATTAGTATATAAATATACTATTTTTGATGTTTCCTTATAAGGAATAGATTTAATTACAATTCCTTCTTCTTTCATTAGAAATTATCTGTAGAATAGCCTAAGGCTTTTAAGTCATTAGGTCTATCTTTCCAATCCTTTTTAACCTTAACCCATAAATCTAAATGGCACTTTTTATTTAATAATTTCTTTATATCCCTTAAAGATTTTTCTTTAATCTGTTTTATTAATTCTCCATTATGTCCGATGATAATTCTTTTTTGACTATCACGTTCAACATAGATTGTTGCGAATATATCAGTATATTCAGGATTCTCTTCTGATTCTTTCATTGAATCAACTGTAACAGCAATTGAATGAGGAACCTCTTCTTTAGTCAAAAATAAGATTTTTTCTCTTATTAATTCACCAATTAAAAATCTATCAGAATGATCAGATACCATATCATCAGGATAGAATTTAGGACCAAATGGTAATGTCTTAACTATTGTTTCTAATAATATATCAACATTTTTATCTTCTAATACTGATATAGGAAATACACCTTGGAATGGATATAAATCCATATATAAGGCAATAGTTAGGTCAATATCATTAAATTTTTTTAATTGGTCAACTTTATTTATAACTAAATATACTGGAGTTTTAGTCTTCTTTAAATTATTTAAGATTATTTCATCACCAGGCAAAACATGCTTTACAGGTGTTGTCATAAATATAATAGCATCAACACCAGTTGTAGCATCATATGAGGCATTAACCATTCTTTTTTGAAGTTCTGTTGTAGGTTTATGAATACCTGGTGTATCAGTAAATGCTATTTGGTATTCATCTGTTGTTTTAATACCTAATATTTTATTTCTTGTTGTTTGAGGTTTATCAGACATTATAGCAATCTTTTTACCTACAATTTTATTTAAAAATGTAGATTTACCTACATTAGGTCTTCCTATAATAGCTACAAATCCTGATTTATATGTATCTATTTGCATAATTATAAATCCTTTTCACTAAAAGCATAAGGTAATAAATCAATAACCTTATATTCTTTCATATCTCGTTTTAAATTACAAAGTAATATAGGACAATCAGGCTTTAATAATTCTAACATTACCTGACGGCATGCCCCACATGGTGATATAACATCTAATGTATCACCTACAATAGCCATAGCTACAACATTATTTTTTGTGTAACCATCACTAATCATTTTAAATAATGCAGTTCTTTCAGCACAATTAGATAAGCCATATGATGCATTTTCAACATTACAGCCTAATATATATTTTCCATTATCTAATAATATTGCTGCACCAACCTTAAATTTTGAATAAGGAGCATAAGCATTAGCCCTTGCAACTAAAGCCGTATCTAAAAGCATATTTTTATCATACATTATCTATTAATACCTGCCTTTAATAATATATCATCTTGAATTTTAAACATTACTTCTTCGTCTTCTTTTGTCATATGATCAAATCCACATAAATGTAAGTATCCATGAACTGCTAAAAATGCAAATTCACGATCGCTTGAATGATTGTATTCTTTTGCTTGATCATAAGCTCTTTTAACACAAATAAAAATATCACCTAAAGATCTATAATCTGTTCTATTTTCTTCATCGATTTGTGCAAAAGAAATTACATCAGTAACCTTATCAATATTTCTATAAGTTCTATTAATTTCTTGAATTTCTTCTTCAGTTACAAAGATTAAATTAAAAGAGTCCTTACGATTAATTGGTTTAAATAATCTTTTAATTAGTCTTTGATATTTCCAAATGTTTTCATTTGAATTATTATAAAAATTAATTCTCATTTTATGCCTCACTAGCTTTTTTAAAAGCTTGAATTTGTTTTTGTTCTCTTTCTTTTAATTCTGTCATTGTTTTAACATTATCAAGCATTAGCTTAACAATTTTTTCTAAAGTTGATTTTTCTCTATAATCAGCTACACACACATAATTAATTCTTTCATCCTCTACAAGCTTTAATGCTTGTTGACGTTGATTAATTGAAGGATATAGGGCAATTGATTTACCACCTTTATCCTTTAATAGCTTCATACAAGGAACATCAGTTAATCCATCTCCAATATAAATCATATTTTCAAATGGAATCTTTTTATTATTAGTATGATTATTTAAATTTACATCATCTCTAACATCTAATACACCTTTTGCAATTCTAAAGATATATTGAGTTTTTAATGTGAAATTAATAGCTAAACCTGGCCATATTGCTTCTCCAAATTCATTATATACAAATTTACAGCCATATATGTGCTTAAAGTATTTAGCAATTGATGTACCTTCAATTATTTCTGTTATACCTGATGAAATGATATAATGCTCAACATTAACTCCAATTTCATTAGCGTATTTTTCGATTCTATCAAACCATGTTGATACGCCTTTATATAAAACTACATTTTTACCACAATTATTTAAATAATCTTTAGTTAATGAAATTCTTTTATCTTTACACATTTTAATCATTACATACATATATGCTAAGATTTTATCCATTTCATTCTTTTTTGTTAATTTAGATGTTTCACCCCAAAATTCAGATGGTGTAATACCTAAATTTTTAATAAAATCATATTCTTGCATATCTGTTGTACATAATGTTTTATCAAAGTCGTACAT
>CAMOUB010000068.1 GCA_946626345.1 uncultured Caryophanales bacterium
AACTGATAATATTGCATAGAAGAATGTTAAACCAACAATAACACCATTATCTGTTGCACTAATTGCGTCAGTTAATAATTTACCTGAACCAGGAACTGTATAAACACGTTCTGTAATAATTGCACCAGTTAAGCACGCTAATATTGATGCAGGAATACCTTGAACAATAGGGATTGCTGCATTTTTAAATATATGTTTAGTGAAAATTTCAGTTTCTGATAGACCACCAGCACGAGCAAATTTAACATAATCTGAATTCATTTGATCTATCATATATCTTCTTAACCACTTCATTAAACCAGCAATAGATGGTAATGCAAGTGAAATAATAGGTAAGAAATAAACTAATAAATTGCTTGTGTTAGTATCAAATAATGTTGGCAATCCAAATAATGAACTACCTATTTGTCTGAACATGAAAATATATGCTAAAGATGGAACTGCCATAATGAATACAATATAAATTGTACCAATCTTATCAGCTAATTTATCTTTCTTTCTAGCCATTAATATACCTAGTGGAATAGCTAATAAATAAGAAATAATTGTTGCGATTAAACCAATGATAAATGAATATGCTATCATTGATTTACCCATCTTATATGTTCCAGTATTTGTATAATTATCTGAAAATCTAGTTCTAGTAAAATCATCATTATTAGAATTATAAATATAAACTAATTCATGTAAATTATCACTAGATTCTTCTACATATCCTGTTGGATAATATACTGTTTTAGTAACAAGTCTTCCTTGTTCTTGTGTCATATAGTCAGAGATATCTACACCCTCAGATATTGAATAAGATGTACCTAATTTAAATTCAATTAAGTTTTGATGAATGAATGGGAATCTATTATCAAAATATAATAAATATTTATGCTTTGTACCATTTCCCATAATTGCAGGACTAAATGTTTTTCCTCCATATACAGGATCAAAGAAAGTAAATGAAATACCTCTTTTTCCAACGACATCATCGGCATAATGAATATTATCAATTGAAATTATTCCTGTGAAATATTTCCACATTCTTTGGAAAACATTAATATTTTTATAAGCAAATAATTTTTGTTCTCCATTAGTTTTTAAGATATCACTATCTTCACTTAATCTCATTGCCTTAAGTCTTACGATATTATAACCCTTTGATAAATATGTAGTTCTAAATTTTTGAACATATGTATGCACTTCTTCAGTATCATATTTATCTTCATATCCAAAAAGTACAACTTCTGCTTTCTTTTCTGGGGTGATTTCTTTCTTTTTAACTAAAATATCTAAGTAATCACTATAAGATACATAATCTACATATCCATAGCGTTCCCATTGTTGATATTTATATTCCTCTTTAACATTATTTGAGATTTTTGTCCATCTTTGGTCATTTTGGAATATTGAATTTTTATCCATTAATGAATAGATTAAAAGCATTACTATTCCAACTACCAAAATTACAGAAACTGCAGCGTGAAGTAGCCTTTTTATCAAATATTTAAACATGTTTTGGCTCCTTTCAAGAAAAAGGTTAGGGATGACACACAATCATCCCTAACTCTTATAATCGTATAACTATACTCTTTAAAATCCTAGAATAAACCGATACACTTAATCATGTATCCAAATCCCTTATCATCTGCATACATTGTATCTAGATATGTTGATGGATCACCATAGTCAGGACCCCAACCAGATAAGTCATAAATATCATAGTTAGCTTCCTTACCAGTTTCTGTATAATAACCAGCATTGTACCAGTCATCAGCAGTCTTACAAGAAACTAGGTTAACCTTAACGAAATTACCTAATGCTTCTTCAACTGATTTCTTGAATGCATTTGCTCTAGCAGAATATAATTCTGAACCAGTGAATGTAGGTAAATCAATTTCAATTGGATGCTTAGCATCAACTGTAATGTTTTCTTTAGCTAAAGCTTCAACAGCCTTATCTAAATATTCTTTTGCTGCAGTCTTGTTATACCATCCATCATAACCATCAGATGAACCATCTTTGTAAGCAACAATCTTAGATCCATCAGCTGTTAATTGAGTTTGTACAATTTCACCATATTCTGTACCAGCCTTGAATGTAACATCCTTATCATTAATCTTAACTGTAACACTTGAATTTAATGTTACGAAGTTACCTGGTGTATAAGTATTTCTTAATGAGTAAGCAGCTACTTCTTCACCAGTTGATTGAGCATTGTATGTAACTCTATCAATTGAATGACATAAAGCTAAACGGAAATCATTATTTAATAATGCAATTGAAGCATTATCTGCTGCCTTTTGGCTCTTCTTAGATTTAGCTTTACCATCTTGGTTCTTATATGATTGACGCTTAACATTTAAGAATGCATTATATGTTGTAGCGTTTGTATCTGATACATATGCATAATCAGCGAATGCTTTTGAAGTATCAGCCTTAGCAACAGGAATTGTTGTTGTATTTAATGTACAAGCATCTAATTTTCCATCTTTATGTTCATTATATGTCTTTTGAACATCCTTACCATCTGTATATTCCCAAGTTACCTTATCGATTTCAAGGTCATTAACATTCCAGTATTTTTCATTCTTTGTAAATTCAATCTTAGTCTTTGCAGTAGAGTCAGTTACTCTGAATGGTCCACAAGTTAAGATATCATTTGCAGATGAACCATATTTGTAGCTTTCAGCAGTTGGATCGAAATCAGCACCTAACTTACCACCTTCAGCTTCGAAGAATTGCTTATTTAATGGAGCGAAAATTCCATAGCCTAACATTGTCATGAAATAAGGGCAAGTATCAGTTAATTTATAAGTTACTTTATTACCAGATGCAGAAACGCCAACTTTATCGAATGTAGCTTTACCACCTAAATAGTCATGAACGCCTTCAACAACGCCATCAACTAAGTATTCAAGTCCGCCTTTAGCATCTAGCATATGTTGGAAACCAGTAACAAAATCTGCAGCTGTTACATCGCCATATTCTGTACCGTCTTGTTTAACCCATTTAGCACCACTTCTAATTGTGAATGTAAATGTCTTATAATCAGGAGAAATTGTCCAAGATTCAGCTAATGCTGGAGCAATTTGACCTAATTCATTATATTCAACTAAACCATCATAAGTTTGGATAATAGCTTCAGAATCTGCAGCTCTTGATGTACCTAATACATCCCAAGTCTTAGGATCTGAAGTATAAACTGTGCTATAAGTTCTCTTTAAAGCATAACCCTTGCTTGATAAATAAGCTTTAACATCAGATCTATATTTATCTCTAGCACTTGTACCTAAACCAAATACTGATAAAATATCTTCGGCAGCAGCTGTAACCTTTGCCTTCTTTTGCATATCTTTGATTGCATCTCTATCAGCAACTTTTAAATCAGATGTACATACCATTAAATCATGTAATCTTTCATAATCGTTACCCCATAATGTATCAGGAATCATTCTAGGAACTACTGAGCTGTATGCATACATACCACCTTGAGTACTTGTAGGAACGAATACACCTGATTCTAATAACTTAGCTTCAGCAACAGCCATTTCAGCATATCTCTTAGCTAAATTAGTAGTGTTTTCTTTAGCTTTAGCATAAATTTCATCGAATTCACCTAAAACTGTTTTATTAATTGCAGAATCTGAATATTTTGCTGAGTCATACTTAGCATTGTTTTCATCAAAACCTGCATAAGCTTTAGCAGTGCCTGAACAAGATGTAAGACCTAGTGTAGCAACTGCTGCAAGTGCACCAACGCACGCAATTTTTCTAATTTTCATAATTTTTCATCTTCCCCTTTTTGCAAAATTGTAGCCTAATTATATAATTATTTATATAAAAAATCAACTGTTTTTCGAATTTTTTATTTAAAAGTTCGTTTAAAATAAATATTTATTTAATTTTTAGACCCATTTTTTCGAATAAAATTCAAAAATGCCTTTAAATTAAAATGATATAATGAATAATATTCAAAAATGTCTCTTTTTTGTAAAAGAAAACGCTATCTTGATAGTTTATACACATTGTATACACATTTGAGTATTATCTATGTTTTATATCAAACAAAAATATTAACTTTTGTATTTTTCATACGAATAAAATTGATATTGTTGTCAAAGTGTGATATACTTTTAATAGTACTTAGTTAATCAATTTTTAAGCGACTAATGGATAGTGTAAGCATTAGATATATTAATTTAAGGAATTGGTTATATCTTAATAAAAAGAGCTGATTAAATTCAGAATTAAGGTGGCACCGCGGTTTATATCGTCCTTAGGTTTTATTAACCTATGGACTTTTTTTATTATTACGAGGAGGGTTTTATTATGAGATTTTTATCAGGCATTCAACCAAGTGGTACTATTACACTTGGAAACTATATTGGAGCAATTAAGAACTTTGTTAAATTACAAGACAATCCAGATTTTACAGACTTCTTAGTATTCGTTGCAGACATGCACGCTATTACTGTTCCACAAGATAAACAAGCTTTAAGAAAAAATATTAGATCACTTGTTGCAATTTATTTAGCATGTGGCCTAAATCCAGAAAAGGTACATATCTTTATTCAATCAGAGGTACCTGCGCACGCGCAATTAGGATGGATATTACAATGTACAGGGTATATTGGTGAATTAGAAAGAATGACACAGTATAAGGATAAAGCTGCGAAGCATCAAACTGATGGTGTAACAGTTGGCCTACTTACTTATCCTTCTTTAATGGCTGCAGATATATTATTATATGATACTGATTGTGTACCAGTTGGACAAGATCAAAAACAACACTTAGAATTAACAAGAACACTAGCTGAAAGATTCAATAATAAATTTGGTGAAACATTTGTTGTACCTGAGCCTTATATTGCAGGTGCTGGTGCTAAGATTATGTCATTAACTGATCCTACTAAGAAAATGAGTAAGTCAGATGAAAATCCAAAAGCTTTCATTAGTATCTTAGATGACATTAATATTATTAAGAAAAAGATTAAATCTGCTGTAACAGATTCTGATACTAAAGTTAAATTCGATAAAGAAAATAAGCCAGGTATTTCAAATTTATTAACTATCTTATCTTGCTGTACTAATACTTCTATTAGTGATTTAGAAGAAAAATATAAAGATGCCACTTATGCTGAATTTAAAGAGGATGTAGCTAATGCAGTTGCAGCTGAAATCGAACCAATTCAAAAGAAATATAATGAATTAATTAATTCTGATTTCTTAGATAAGGTATTAGATGAAGGTAGAGATTATGCTACTTACCTATCAAATAAAAAGATTAATAAAGTAATGAATAAAGTTGGTCTTGGAAGAAAGAGATAAAACCAATATTAAAGGCGAATGGAAAATCATTCGCCTTTAATATTTTATATTTATTTCATCAGAAGATATTGTCTTAGATATATTATCATTTTCTATTATCAAATGACCGAATTCATTAATTCCTTTAACAATATATTCTTCATTTTGATATATTATTTTTTTATTAATAACATTACTATATGAGATATATTCATTAATATAGTTATTAAAATCTTCATTAATTAATAAATTATATTCATGTATTATTTTAGATATTAAATCTATCGAATCTATATCTTTATTTAATCCAATACCTAATACTTCTTCTTTATCTGTTTTATTAATACCAATTCCTACTATTGTTGCTAAATGAGATATACCACCATAAACAGATTCAATTAAAATACCACTAAGCTTTTTATTATTTAAATATATATCATTTGGCCATTTAATTTTAGTATCGAACCCATATTCTTTTAGTGCACGTACAATTGACATTGGGGCAATAATTTCATTATGGTGTAAATCCTTAAATAGAATTGAGAATGTATAATCCTCATCAGATTTCCAAATTCTTGTATATCTTCCTCTACCATTTGTTTGTTCTTTAGCTAAAAGTATAGAATTATTAGGATATTTAGAGAAATTTTCTTTTAAAAAAGTATTGGTTGATCCAATACTTTCTACATAATATAAATGAAATGATTCAATATCTTTTAGATATTTAATATCATCCATTATTTTAATTCCTCTAATACCTTATTTAAAGATTCAACATCTGTAACAGCATAACATTTAACATCAGTTAAAGTCTTTCTTACTAATCCAGATAGTGTTTTACCTGGTCCTATTTCAACAAATGTATCTACACCTTTATCCTTTAAATATTTTAAAGAGTCCTCAAAATATACTGAATGGCATATTTGAGCCTCTAATAAGTCATTTAAAGGCTTTTCTTCTTCTTTACCTGATACATTATAAACTATTTTATAATCAGGCTTTCTATTAGAATATTTATCTAATGTCTTTCTTAGTTCCTTTGATGCAGGAATTAATAATGAAGAATGGAATGCACCTGAAACATTTAGAGGTAATACTCTTTTAGCTCCTGCTTCAGTTAATAGTGGCATTGCAGCATCAACACCTTTATTATCACCTGTAATAACTATTTGACCTGGGCAATTATAATTAGCTATTTCACAAATACCATCAACTTTCTTGATTGTATTTAAAATTGTGTCTCTATCTAATCCGATTACTGCAGCCATCTTAGATGTACCTAAAGGTAGGGCATTTTGCATAATTTCACCACGTGAAGTTATTATTTTAATTGCTTCATCTAATTTCCATGTGTTAGCAAATGCTAAAGCACTGTATTCACCAAGTGATAGGCCACATGCATATTCTGGTTCTATACCATTTGATTTTAATACTGATGCAATTGTATAGGATGTTAATAACATTGCCTTTTGAGCATATGCAGTTTGATTTAATGTTTCAGCAGGTCCTTCAAAGCATAAATCCTTAATTTCAGGATAGTTATCATATATAACCTTTGCTAGAGGATAATTATCATAAAAATCCTTGCCCATGCCAACAGCTTGTGCGCCTTGACCAGCAAATAAAAATGCAATTTTCATTTTATTTCTCCTATTCTAGACCAATACGTCTAAATTTATCATAACGATTATTAACTAATGTATCCTTATCTAATTTAGATAATTCATTAATTTTATTAACAAGTTTCTTTCTTAAATCCTTAAT
>CAMOUB010000069.1 GCA_946626345.1 uncultured Caryophanales bacterium
TTTCAATATATGATATAACTTCATTTATATCCTTACAATGCTTATATAAAGGATTAACCTTAAATCCTTTTTCTTTCATTTTAATTAAAGCTTCTTCTTGTGTTTTTACACTTTCATCTAAATTGTAATATAAAAATACATCTAGATTTCTTTTAGCAGCTATTTTTGAATCTAGCTGTCTAACAGAACCAGCAGCCGCATTTCTACAGTTAGCAAACAATTCTTCTTCGTTTGCTTCTCTTTCTAAATTTAATTGAATGAAGCTTTTTTTAGGCATGAATATTTCGCCTCTAACCTCTAATGTTTCATTATTTTTTAATTTTAGAGGTACAGATTTAATTGTTTTAACATTATTTGTTATATTTTCACCAACAATACCATTACCACGTGTAGCACCTTGAATTAAAATACCATCTTCATATTTTAATGATACAGATAGGCCATCTATTTTTAATTCACATAAGTATGTAGCATTAGGAGTTATAGCCTTTACTCTATTATCAAATTCTTTTAATTCATCATAGCTAAAAGCATCTGCTAAGGATGCCATTTTAGTTTTATGAGTAACCTTTTCAAATTTAGATAATACCTCTCCTCCTATTCTATTAGTTGGAGAATCAGGAGTTTTTAATTCTGGATTTTCATTTTCTATTTTAATTAATTCATCCATTAGCCTATCATATTCATAATCTTCCATTATTGGCTTATCATTAACATAATATGCTTCTGATGCTTTATTTAATATATCCTTTAATTCATTTAATCTAGCTAAAATATCCATAATAAAACCTCCAAACATACATTCATATTATATCATAATATGAGGTTAAAAAAATAGGGATTAAACCCTATTTTCCTAATCTTCTTAATTTTGCAATTTCTCTAATTAATTTCTCTGTTTTCTCCCAGCCTAAGCATGGATCTGTAATAGATTTACCATATACATTTCCATCTGGCTTTTGACAACCATCCTCTAGGTATGATTCAATCATTAAGCCCTTTACTAATTTATAAATATCAGCATTATGTCTTGTTGAATGTAATACCTCAAGAGCAATACGAATTTGTTCTAAATAATCCTTACCTGAATTTGAGTGGTTAGTATCAATTATTACTGCAGGATTTTTAAAAGGCTTTTCTTTATATAATTTAGCTAAATATGCTAAATCCTCATAATGATAATTAGGATGAGTTCTACCACTATCATCTACATAGCCTCTTAATACAGCATGAGCTAAATCATTACCAAGTGAATCAGTTTCCCATCCACGATAAATAAATGTATGATCATGTTGAGCTGCCCAAATTGAATTCATTAATACACCCATATCACCAGATGTTGGGTTTTTCATACCTGTAGGTACATCAAATGCTGATGCAACTAATCTATGTTGTTGATCCTCAACAGATCTTGCTCCTACTGCAACATAGCTTAATAGGTCTGACATATATGCATAATTTTCAGGATATAACATTTCATCTGCAGGTGTAAATCCTGTTTCTTTAATTACATCCATATGTAATTTTCTAATTGCAACAATACCCTTTAGCATATCAGGCTTTCCACTAGGATCTGGTTGGTGTAGCATACCCTTATATCCTGCGCCTGTTGTTCTTGGTTTATTTGTATATACTCTTGGTACAATATAAATTACATCAGATACTTCATCTGCAATTTTTCTTAATCTTTTTACATAATCTATAACTGCATCTTCTCTATCAGCAGAACATGGTCCTATAACTAAAAGAAATTTATCACTTTTACCTGTAAAGATATCTCTTAACTCATGATCATTTTTTTCTTTTATTTTTCTTAATTCATCAGTTAAAGGATACATCTTTTTTATTTCTTCAGGTGTTGGCAATTCTCTTTGACAAACCATATTTTTAGAAAATACATCTCTTGGCATAAAACCATCTCCTTAAATAACAATAATTGCGATTATTATAGCATATTTTTTGTTAATTTAAAAAGATATTAATAAAAAATTTTTTTATTATTCTAACAATTTTAATCTATTAATTGCATATAAAAATAACAAAATAGACGAACTATAATAATTAGACGCATTGCTAGGAAATCCAGTTATAGGATCTAGTTCTTGTGGGAATGGATTTGTATCATAATATTTTATAAATGATTCTAGCCATTTATATAAAATATGATCATAATCTTTATAATATCCATAATCATCCATCCATAAGCTACATCTTAAGGCAATTAATGCCTCACTATAATATCCCCACGAATTATCCATCTTTTTTAAATCTCTACTTTTATCAGATATAGACATAGAAGGTAGTGGATAATTAGTATAGAATTCTTTAGGATTTTTAATATATTTATTATATATTTTATCTATTAATTTCTTGTCTTTTTCTTTATCTAATACCTTCTCTAAAAATAAATGAAAAATTGTAGATGAAAAATATTTTTCTTTTTTATTTGTATAATCGAAAAAGAAACATTCTCTTTCATCAAAACACAATTTAAATAAATTCTTTTTTATATCTCTTGCTAATCTATCATATTTATTTATATTATTTGAATCATTTAAAATAATAGCTATTTCTTTAATTGTTTTTAATGTCATATATAAATTAGAATTCATATCTACACAAATAGTTGGTGTTATATCTGGTTTAATATTTGCGTTAACTCTTTTTCCATCAATTGAATAATACGTTTTATACTTAAATGAATCTAATCTAGCTGAATTATCATGACCTGTATCATAGCCTACAAATGCCTCTACAAGCCCTAAATTTCTTGTCATTCTATATTTATATAAGAAATCAACATATTTTATTGCCACATTATATAAATCCTTTAAAAAGGAAATATCTGAAGTTTTCTCATATAATATAAAACCAAGTCTTGTAAAAGATACACATTCTTGGATTTGTGAATATCCAATAGTACCATCTTCTTTTATAAAGCATGGTAATTGTCCTAATTCATTTTGATATTTAAAGAATTGTCTAAATGTATTAAAGGCAATACTATAATCATTAAAGATATCACCATATATTATTGAATCATATACATGCTCTAACCATATACCTGCATATTCATTAGATATAGTTATTACTTTTTCATCTACATTTTTAAATGTTTTTATATTCTTATTAATTAATTCTTTAGCTTCTATATATTTTTTATCTAAATCTTTATATGCTTCAATTACATTAACATTATTTAATTTAAAATTCGAAACAATATTTAAATTTAAGCCTGATACTAAGCATTTAATATTTAGATTGTCTAATTTAAAATCTTCTAATTTATATTGTTCTGATTTAGTAACCTTAAAGAAATTATCACATTCTAAATCAATATTTTTAATTATTATATTTTTAACTATATTAATAGGCTTATCTAATCTTCCCTTTAAATCAAAATATTGAGTCCAAGGCTTTATATAAATTAAAGCACGTGAATAGCCTTTTACATCCATAATAAATATATTTTCATATATTTGTGGTGTATCAGGTCTCATTTTAGCCCATAATACATTATTTGAATTATATGTAATAGCCCCTTTTAATATTACATCCTTTATATGTATTGCCTCACTTCCTAAGGTTAGGCAAGAATGACAAAATTTAAATATATTATCAATAATTAATATATTTTTTGATATTCCATTATGAAAATCCTTATCTGCATAAGGTCCTTTTCCACCTTTTATGCTTATTGCATCATCATTAACATCAAATGTATTATTTTTAATTAATATATTTTCACAATAATCTACATCAATTCCATCAGTTGAAGGTGCTTTAACGGGTGATTCAGGAGAATAAATATTTAGATTCATTAATCTAATATTATTTGATTTATATAAATGAATATTCCAAAATGGTGAATTGATTAATGTTAATCCATTAATTGTAATATTATTTGAATTAGAAATGTATAATAATCTAGGACGTTCTTCGTCTTTATTTCTTGCATCCGTATTCCATTTTAGTCTATCCCAAAATGATGCCCACATATCATGACCATTTCCATTAATAGTGCCACATCCAAAAATATAAATATCATTTACGCCAATAAAATTTAAAAGGGCAGGAAAATATAGACCAGATTCTCCTTCAATTCTTGTATATTCTAAAGGATAATCTCTTATGTTTTTACTAGCATTTAATGTTATATTCTTTTCAATATATAAACTTACATTATCTTTAAAATATAAGGCTCCTGTTGTAATATCTTTATCTATAACTAATAAGCCACCACCCATATCTGATATTTCATCAATTAATTCTTGTATTTTATTAGTTGATATGGAATTTGAATTTATATATTTAGAAATATAATATTTATTTTTAAAATCATCTATTTTTTTAATTGAATAATCATTAAAAAAAGGTAAATTTTTATAAGATGAAAGAAAATCCATATAAATCCCCTCCTCTTTTTATTATATAAAAAAATGGTCGCATTTAAACGACCATTTTATAATTTATGCTGATTTATTACATAATTCAATAAAGCTTTCAGGTTTTAATGAAGCTCCACCTACTAAAGCACCATCTACATCCTTTTGAGCCATATATTCAGCAATGTTTGTTTCTTTTACAGAACCACCATATAGAATTCTGATTTCATTTGCAACATTTTCTGAATAAATCTTAGATAATACACTTCTGATAAATCCACATGCTTCTTCAGCTGTTTTACTATCAGCACTCTTACCTGTACCGATTGCCCAAATTGGCTCATAAGCTATAATTACATTTTCTGTGTTATCAATATTAACACCTTCAAATGCTTTAACGATTTGTGATTCAAGTAATTCATTAGTCTTACCTGCTTCACGAGTTTCAAGCTTTTCACCAACGCAGATGATTGGTTTTAGGCCAACCTCTAAAGCTTTCTTTATTTTAGCGTTGATTTTAGCATCAGTTTCATTGAAGTATTCTCTTCTTTCACTATGTCCTAAAATTACATATTCAACGCCAGTATCCTTAAGCATAATAGGTGAAATTTCACCAGTATATGCGCCTGAATCTAATTCATGCATGTTTTGTGCTCCTATATGTAAATTATCAGGACTTCTTTTAACTAAGTCTCTTAAATAAATTGCTGGTGCACATACAATACATTCAACATTTAGTGGAAGTCTGTTTGTAACAGCAAGAGTGAATTGAATTACTTCATCTCTTGTCTTGTTCATTTTCCAGTTTCCAGCTAATATTGGTTTTCTCATTTCTTTTTTACCTCTTTTTTCTTAAATTTTTAAGTTAAAAGAGTAAAGTTACTATCCTAAAATTGATGCAATATCCTCGATTGCAGCTTCTGCTTGATCTCCTGTAGCTTCAATAACAACATTTTCTCCACTAGGAATAGCCAATGACATAAGGCCTAGAATTGATTTAACATCAATAGTTTTAGTCTTATAATGTAAAAAGATATCTACAGAATATTTTGACGCTGCTTGTACGATTTTTGCTGCTAAGCTAGCATGTAACCCCACAGTACTTTTAACTACAATTGTCTTCTCCATAATTTTTCCTCCACAAATTAATTAATAAAACTACTTACAATAAGATGATATTACTTTTCATCAACACAAGCGATACCAGGTAAAACCTTACCTTCAAGATATTCAAGTGAAGCTCCACCACCTGTAGAGATGTGTGAAACTTTAGAAGCATAGCCTAATTGTTCAGCTGCAGCTGCAGAATCACCACCACCGATGATTGTTGCTGCGCCTTCCTTAGTTAATTTAGCTAATAAGTCACATACACCAACTGTACCAGCGGCATAGTTCTTCATTTCGAATACACCCATAGGTCCATTCCATACTACAGTCTTAGCACCAGCTAATTCCTTAGCGAATAATTCTAATGTCTTAGGACCAATATCTAGACCCATATCATCAGCATCAAATGCATCAACAGCCTTTGCAGTACCCTTTGTATCTTCGAATGCTTTATTTACAACAGCATCAACTGGTAATACAATCTTACCATTTGCCTTAGCTAATAAGTTCTTAGCTAAATCAACGAATTCTTGTTCTTCACAACGTGAAGCACCAACGTTATATCCTTTAGCCTTTAAGAAAGTGAACATCATAGCACCACCAACTAAAACCTTGTCAGCCTTTTCGATTAATGCTTCGATTACACCGATCTTATCAGAAACCTTAGAACCACCTAAAATTGCAACATATGGTCTCTTAGGATTATCAACTGCACCACCGATGAAGTTGATTTCCTTTTCTAGTAAAAAGCCTGCTGCTGTTTCAGATACGTTAGATGCGATACCTACATTTGAAGCTGCTGCACGGTGAGCAGTACCAAATGCATCATTTACAAATACATCTCCTAATGATGCCCAATATTTACCTAATTCAGGATCATTCTTAGATTCTTTCTTAGTTTCTTTGTTTGCTGCTACATCAAAATCCTCATAACGAGTATTTTGGAACATTAAGATTTCTCCATCCTTTAATGCTTTTGCAGCTGCTTCTAATTCAGCACCCTTAGTAGCGTTTACGAATTTAACTGGTTTACCAATTAATTCTTCTAATCTCTTAGCAACTGGTGCGATATCGTTTTTAGCAATATCTTCTGCACTCTTTACTCTTCCTAAGTGTGAGAATACGATTGCCTTACCACCATTATCAATAACATATTTAATAGTAGGTAATGCAGCCTTTACTCTAGTGTCATCTGTGATAACACCATTTTTCATTGGAACGTTAAAGTCAACACGAATTAAAACCTTCTTGCCCTTAACGTTTAAATCACTAACAATTTTTTTAGCCATTTTAAATAATCCTCCATTTTTTTATAAAGCTTTGTTACGATTAAATTATATCATATTTAAATTAGATTAATACCAAAAAAGCATCTAGTGAAACGTTTACATACAACCTATACATACATATGTTTACGAGATATGGACATTTTAGTAAAAATAAATGAAAAAACTATGAAAATAGACTACAATTACTTTGACAAACACTATTCCCGTATTTAGGATTTAACTACCCAAAATTTAGGATGAATACAATATTTTTG
>CAMOUB010000070.1 GCA_946626345.1 uncultured Caryophanales bacterium
TGTTTGTTTTAACGTTACGTTTATTTCGTCATATACAGTTTTCAAAGACTCAAATTTATATAGCTCAATCATTAGACGAGCCGAGTAGTATTATAACACTAGCCTATTTTTAAGTCAACAACTATTTTACTAATTTTCAATATTTTTTTCTATATTCTATATAAATATATAAAAACCTAAATATTATCAGTAAATATCTAGGTTTATCTTTCATTTTTTATTTCTTTTTAAATATAAAATTGGGTAAAATTAAAAGCTAGATTTCTCTAGCTTATTAATTATTTATTTAGCTTAATCATTTCTGTATAGGCCATAATTAATGGTCCTGTACCCTTAGCATCATTTTCTACAATTGGTTCAGAAATATAATATTCATAAGTACCATCACGTCTAGTATTATTTTCAGGTCCTAAACCTGCAACTAAGCAAATACCACCGCAATTTAAGTCTCCATCCTTTTCAGATATATATTTCTTACAAGTACCATTAAAAATATCTACACCAATTTGTCTATATCTTTCAGGTAAAATACCAAGTCTTACACCCTTTAATATTGCATATGAAATCATTACTGATCCAGATGTCTCTAAATAGTTACCTTCTTTTTCTGGGAAATTAGGTACCTGATAGAACATATGAGTTTCTTTATCTTGATATTTTAATAATGAATCAACTAAATCCTTTAATAATGATTTAATTGTATTATATTCATCATACATTTGTTGATCCATATAATCACATACATCAACAATAGATACTGCAAACCAACCAATTGATCTTAACCAGAAATTCTTTGATAAGCCTGTTTTCTTATCAGCCCAGAATAATTTTCTTTCACTATCATATCCATGATAATATAGACCTGTTTTAGGATCTCTCATTATATCTCTTACATTCTTATATTGATTAACAATATCTGAATAATCCATTTTATTATATAAAGTTTGGTATCTTGTATAGAATGGTTGCATCATAAATAAACCATCTAACCATACTTGATTAGGATAAATCTTTTTATGCCAGAAATTTCCTTCTTTAGTTCTAGGATGAGTCTTTACTTGTTCAAATACTCTATCAATAGCCTTTTTATATTTTTCTTCTTTTGTTATAGCATAAATATCGAATAAAACTCTTGTCTCACTAACATCATCTGTAGAATACTTTTCTAATTCATATCCTTCAATAGTTCCGTCTTCGTGAACATAATAATCAACGAACTTCTTAACGAAATCGAAATATTTTTTATCACCAGTTGTCTTATATAATTCAATTAATGATACCATCATACAACCATCAATATAATTCCATGATGGTTTTTTTCCTAATCGAATTGCTTCGATATTCCATAATGGTAAATTTGGAGCAGATGTCATAAGCTTATCTATATATTTGTTTATAATTTCGTACATAATTTTCCTCCAACATACTATAATTATATCTAAAACATTAAGTTTATACAAGCGTTATTCTTTATGAATAAGGTTATCTTCTATTTCTAAAATATCTAGCCATTTGGCAATGACCATTTCTTTATTATATCTAAAAGATAAATTAAAAGATTGCTGCTTATATTTTTCTAATCTTTTTTGCTTAATAAATAATTCTTTTATTTCATTAATTGATTCTACTATATTCTTTTCATTTATTATTATAGACATAGATTCATCAACTGCTTCATTGTTATAGCTTATAATAATTCTTCCTTGACTCATAGCGTCTATAATATTTAAAGGAAGTGCATTATTTTTATTTAAATTAATATAAATATCTGAATTTTTAAAGACATCTATAATATCCTCATATTCTAATATATTAACTATCTTAGTTAAGCCATTAGATTTTATATAACTTAATATACTATCATTAACTTTTAGATTTGAATAATAATTTAATTTTATTTTTAAATCCTTTAATTCATTTATTATTTCAAGGGGTAATAAATAATTATCTGACTCATTATAAATATATGAGATAGTATTATTTAATTTAAAATCTAATGCAGGATATAAAATACTAGATGGATATATTTGATATGATCCGTGATATTTCTTTTTCTTTTCTACTGCTTTTTTAAGCTCTATAGATGAGAATATATAATTATCAGGATTTCTATATTTTTTTCTTTCTAATTTAGATTTAAAAGATAAAAATATATCCTTTGTTTTATCATAATAATATAAAAATCTTCTTCCCTTAGGAACTATGTAAGATGATAAGTAAGATGTAGATATTATAATATCATTTTTAGTTGTTAATTCACTTATTCTATCTTTAAGTTTTAATCTATTAGCTTTAAAATATGATGTTAATTTATCATTTATAATTTCTTTATCATCTATATCTAAATAAATAATATCAATTTTTCCACTAACATTTGATAAATTATTATTTTTACCTAATACAATAATAGAGACGCTTCTATATTGGACAAGCTTATTTGCGATTTCAACTGCATATATTGCTGAATCACTAATATTTAATTGGTTAATTATCCAATATATCTTTTTCATACTATCTCCTTACTTTAGGCATTCATCAATCATCGTTTTTGATATTTGTCCTTCTCTTAAAATTTTTATATCGCTATTATCTATTAATATAACAGTTGATGAGATATTAGAAGATAATTCATTAGATTTATATATCTTATCAACCTTTGTTTCATATTCTTTAACAATTAAGTCATACTCATTTATTGGTTTAAATCCCGATTCATTAACACTTGTTGTTAACATTGGACCATTTTCTTTTAAAATATCTAGGGCTATTTTAGAATTAGGTATTCTAACCCCTATAGTCTTATACCCTATTTTTTCGTATACATCAGGCTTTGATTTTAATATTAATGTTAGTGCACCTGGTAAAAATTTATTAATCAATTTTTCAGCATCAGGTGTAATATATGCAATGTCTTTAATTTGGTCAAGGCTTGCACAAAGACAAGCTAATGGCTTATCCTTAGGTCTTTTTTTTATTTCGTATATTTTTTTTATTCCATCTATATCAAAAATTTTAGTACCAATACCATATACAGTATCTGTTGGAAAAATAATTACCATTTAAAATCACCGACATAAATAAATGTCATTCTATCCTTTCCTTCTAAATCCTTTAATACTTCAACCTTAGAATTAGGGAAATATTTATTAGCTAAAGATATCATTTCTGCTTTTTTATCATATCCATGCTCAAAAGCGATTATAGCCTTATCCTTCAACATGGGCTTAACACCTTTTAAAATGATATCATAAAATTTCATTCCATCACTACCACCAAAAAGTGCTATATTAGGCTCGTTATCCTTAACTAATGGATCTACTAATTCATCATTTGGAATATATGGTGGATTTGAAACAAATATATCAAATTTAAAGCTTTTTAAGGGCTCTAGCATATCGCCTTGTAAGAATTTAACATTCGCATTTAATTTTTCATTATTATATTTTGCAACATCTAATGCCTCATTAGATATATCAGATGCGATAACATTCATATTAGGCTCTTCTAGGCTTAATGCTATACCTATACAGCCTGATCCACATGCTAGGTCACATACATCTACTTTCTTTCCTTTAAAATGCTTATCATATCTATATAATACATTTTCTACTAATTCTTCTGTTTCAAATCTAGGGATTAATACATTTTCATTAACCATAAAATCATAGCCATAGAATGTTGAATATCCTATTAAATATTGAACAGGCTTATTATCAAATAGATACTTATTAAATATATCATTAAATTTATTAACAATATCCTCTTCAATTTCTTCATTCATTTTCATATATAAGAAATTTGTTTCTAGTTTTGTTACTGCCTCTAATATTAATATAACAGCACTTTCTTCTTTGCCATTTTCATATGCTTTATCTTGCATTGATTTAATAAATTTTTGATATGTCATAAATTATACCCACCTTCAAATATTCCATTTTTATAAACAACTTTCATGTTTATTAATTCATTTGTTTTAAGCTTTGGCAAGAATAATTTATCTCCTTCCCAAATATTTAAATCTAATACATTATCTATTTTAACAAAACATAATGTACCTTCATTACATTCTATTAATTCACCACTAAAATCATCAGATGTAAATAAATACATTAATTCTTTATAATTATCATTTTGGAATTCAACCTTACCATGATAATCTAATCTATTTACAGTAAGTCCTGTTTCTTCTTTTATTTCTCTTATACAGGCTTCTTCCTTTGTTTCTCCCTTTTCTATATGTCCACCGATTCCTATATATTTTCCTTCGTTCATATCATTTTCTCTTTTATTTCTATAAAGCATTAAATATGAATCATCCTTAATTAAATAACAAAGTACTGTTTCAACCATAATATAATCTCCAAAATCTATATTAATTATACCATAATTAATATTACATGATAAAAAAATAAAGCCAGTTTTTATTTTTAACTGGCTTATGTTATTATCCTTTTAAACCTCTAGATTGTCTATCCATATCTTCAACTACGATATCATAGATTTCGCCTAAAGTTCTACAATATTCTAATACCTTCCATGGCTCATTAGTATGGAAATGGATTTTAATTAAATCCTCATCTCCTACTGCAAGTAAGCAATCTCCATCAAAGTTATTATTAAAATAATCACTAATTTTATCTTCGTCTAGGTTTTCACCTTCGATTAATAGTTGTGTGTCATATCTATATTTTATTGATTGTGCTACCATAATATAATCCTCCTAAATACAAAATTATTGTATCACAAAGAGTTAGTATTTGCAAACAATAAATAATCCGCCTAGATAAGGCGGATTACAATCATTATTCGAACTCAATTGTTGCAGGTGGTTTAGATGTACAATCTAAAAGTACTCTATTTACACCCTTAACTTCGTTTACGATTCTTCTAGATATAATATCTAATACATCGTATGGAATTCTTGCCCAGTCAGCAGTCATGAAATCTGATGTTTGAACAGCACGAAGTGCAATTGCATAATCATATGTTCTTTCATCACCCATTACACCTACTGATTGCATATTTGTAAGTGCGGCAAAATATTGGCCTAGGTTACATGATTTATCAACACCAGCCTTTGCAATTTCTTCTCTATAAATTGCATCAGCATCTTGAACAATCTTAACCTTTTCAGCTGTAACTTCACCAATAATTCTAATACCAAGACCTGGACCTGGGAATGGTTGACGGAATACTAGATAATCAGGAATACCTAATTCTAGACCAACCTTTCTTACCTCATCTTTGAATAATAATCTAAGTGGTTCTACGATTTCTTTGAAATTAACAACAGAAGGTAAACCACCTACATTATGATGTGATTTAATAGTTGCAGATTTACCAAGACCTGATTCAATAACATCTGGATAAATTGTTCCTTGAACTAAATAATCAACAGCGCCAATTTTCTTAGCTTCTTCTTCGAATACTCTAATAAATTCTTCGCCAATTATCTTACGCTTTCTTTCTGGTTCAGTAACACCCTTTAATTTATTATAGAATCTTTCTTGAGCATTTACTCTTACGAAATTTAGCTTATATGGACCATTAGGACCAAATACTGCTTCAACCTCGTCACCTTCATTTTTTCTTAATAGACCATGATCAACAAATACACAAGTTAATTGTTTACCTACAGCCTTAGATAATAATACAGCAGCAACACTTGAATCTACTCCACCTGATAGGGCACATAATACCTTACCAGAGCCAATTTTCTTACGTAATTCTTCGATTGTTGTCTTAGCAAAATCATCCATCTTCCAAGTGCCCTTGCATCCACAAACATCATATACGAAATTCTTAAGCATTTGCATACCATCTAATGTATGATTAACCTCAGGATGGAATTGTACTGCATATATTTTCTTTTTTTCATTTTCCATTGCTGAAACAGGGCATGATGGTGTTTTAGCAATTACTTTAAATCCTTCAGGTAATTTAGATACGAAATCTGTATGGCTCATCCAAACTTGAGTTTCCTTAGATACATATTTAAATAGCTTAGAATCTGTATCTACATCAACCATTGTCTTACCATATTCTCTTTTTTCTGCATGAGAAACATCACCACCATTTAGGAATGCAACTGTTTGACAGCCATAACAAATTCCTAAAATAGGATAACCCATTTCAAATAATTTCTTATCACAAAGTGGAGCATCATCACCAAATACAGAATTAGGTCCACCAGTAAAAATTATTCCCATTGGATTAAATTCTTTGATTTTCTCTAGTGGCATATTATATGGATGTACTTCACAATATACATTACATTCACGTACTCTACGTGCGATTAATTGATTATATTGTCCACCAAAATCAAGAACTAAAATCTTTTCTTCCATTTTACTACTCCTTTTTTAATTTTTATTTTATTCCTAAACGATTAAAAATATAATCGACATTTACTAAATAATAATCTAATGTAAAGCATGAATCTATTTCTTCATTTGTAAGTACTGAAGTAATAGTAGAATCTTGTTTTAATAATTCATTATAATGAACCTTTGTTTCTAATGCTTTCATAGCTATTGGTTGTACTGTATCATATGCTTTTTCTCTAACAAAGCCTTTTTCAATTAATTTATATAATACTCTTTGTGCAAATATTACACCATGAGTTAAATTAATATCTTCAATCATTTTTTCAGGGAATACAGTTAAATTCTCTAGAATTCCTTTGAATCTATTTAGCATATAATCTAATAATTCAGTGGCATCAGGTAAAATAATTCTTTCAGTAGATGAATGAGAAATATCTCTTTCATGCCATAAAGCTATATTTTGATAGAATGTATCCATATAGCCTCTCATTACTCTTGCACAACCACAAATATTTTCTGAAGAAAT
>CAMOUB010000071.1 GCA_946626345.1 uncultured Caryophanales bacterium
GTAGTACATAAATGTAGTACATAAAATAAAGACTAAAAATAGCACGTATGAGCAAATGACGGCCCTATTACGTGCTTTTTTTCATTTCAATTTATAATATCGAGGCAAACTCGGGTTATATCATAAGATATTTAAAGATAAAGTGTAATTAATTTATTATATTTTCCAACCAACTGCTTCTTTTCTATCTAGAACAAATCTCTTATAAATTCCATCTTGTTTTATCAAATCTTCATGGCGTCCTGATTCAACTATCTCTCCTTCATTAATTACAAATATATTATCACAGTTTCTAACTGTCTTTAATCTATGTGCAATCATTATAACTGTCTTATTTAATGTTAAGCTATCAATTGCCTTCATTAATTTTTCTTCATTTTCAGGATCTACATTTGCTGTGGCTTCATCTAATATTACAATCTTTGAATCCTTTAAAATAGCACGTGCTATAGATAATCTTTGTAATTCACCTCCTGATAGTGTTGCACCACCTTCACCAATTATAGTATCAATACCATTAGGTAATTCATCTACAAAGTCGCAGCATGCTAACTTTAAGGCTTTATTTATCTCATCTTTAGTTGCATTTTCTTTGGCAATTTTTAAATTATTTAAAATAGTATCATTAAATAAATATACATTTTGGAATACAAAGGTGAAATTTTCCATCAAAGAATCAATATTATATTCATTAACGTTCTTACCATCTAATAATACTTCTCCTTCTTCTACATCCCAAAATCTAGCCATTAAGTGACAAATAGTTGTCTTTCCTGAGCCAGATGGACCTACAAATGCTACTTTAGAATTATCTTTAATTTTCAATGATACATTATTAATAACTCTTTTTTTATCATACGAAAATGAAACATTTTTTAATTCAATATTAGAAGATTTTGTATTATATTTTTCTCCTTTTATATTCATTGTATCAATAGATAAAATTTCATTTCCTCTTTCAACACATCTTTCAATAATCTTAGATAATGCGCTAAATGTACCAACTGAATCTAAAGCAGCATACATTATATAGCTTGCGATAATTACAGTCATAGTTGTTGCTAAATCATTATATCCATTAATGAATAACATTATTGCAACAATTGTCATAAATACACCAATTAATCTTGTTATATATGTTTGTAATGTTTGGACTGGAATCATTTTTAATTCAATTGTTTGATATAATTTTGTACCCTTTTCATTTGCTTCATTAAATCTCTTTGAATATGCACCATACAAACTATAGGATTTAATTTCAGAAATACCTAAAACATAATCTAATGTTGCTCCTATAACCTCTACATCTACTTTTTCTTTTTCTGGAGTGAATTTCTTACCAAGATATTTAATCCATTCATTAAATAATAAGAAAATAATAACGCCCGCTAATGAAACTAATGCAATTCTATAATCAAAGAAAAATAATGCTAAAACAACTATAAATGTATTAATAAGTCCTGATGTAACAAGCATTACAACTCTTGTTGCAATATCTGCAAGCTGCTCCATTGTGTTTGTTGTTACAGATGTAATATATGCTAATGAATTACTATTGAAATATCCCATAGGAACATATCTTAAGTGTTCTGCAATTTCAATTCTTTTTTCAGAGGCTGTATAATAACCTGCTTTTACCTGAAGCATTGTAGAAAAATATCTTAATATTATAGATAATATAAGTGGAATTAGCATTATTAAAAATGAATATAAAACTATTTGAAGATTAAAATTTCCTTCAAATATGTTTTTAAATAAAAACCAAATTGCAGGAAGCTTTGATGCCTCACATAATCCCATTAGTACAGTTAAAACTATGGCAATATAAAATTGTTTTTTTCTTTTTGGAGGACAGAATTTAAAAAATACTTTTAACATCTTAATCATTTAAATCACCATCTTTTCCTTCAATATGAGATAACCACATATTCTTATATAATTTTGAACTAGCTAAAAGCTCATTATGCTTTCCATCGGCAACTATCTTACCATCATCTACAAGGATAATATCGTCACTATCAATAATAGTAGATAATCTATGAGCTATAACAATAAGTGTTTTATCTACAATAAGATTTGATAATGCTTTTTGAATAATAGCTTCATTTTCAGGATCAGTATAAGCTGTAGCTTCATCTAAAATGACTATTTTAGAATTTTTCATCATTGCTCTAGCAATAGATATTCTTTGACGTTCTCCTCCTGATAGATGAGATCCTGAATCTCCAACAACTGTATTGTATCCATTTTCTAAATTTATAATAAAATCGTGGATTTTACATTTTTTACATACTTCTATTACTTCTTCATCAGTAGCATTTAAATTTCCCATTTTAATGTTTTCCATAATTGTTGTATTAAAAAGATAATTATTTTGTGATACATAAGATACCATTTTATTATAATCTTCTAATGTCATATCCTTTATATTTATTCCACCAATATAAATATCTCCCTTATTAGGATCCCATAATGATGCAATAAGCTTAGCAATTGTAGATTTACCAGCTCCTGATGGACCTACAAGAGCAACCTTAGAACCTGATTTAATTTCTAAATTAATATCATGTAAAACCTCTACATTATCATATCCAAAGGAAACATCTTTTAAACTAACACTAGAATCCATTGGAATTCCTTTTGATTTTTCAGGCCTATTTAATTTTTCTAAAGATACAATTTCATCTATTTCAGAAAAAATAGTTTTTGCCTTATGTAAATCATCAACATGACCCATCGCACTAATTAATGGTGCGATTAAACCAACAGACATAACAATACTTATAATTAATATTTCAAGTGAAATAACACCATTATAATATAAGATTCCTCCAATAGGTAATACAGCAAGTAATGTGTATGGAGCAATAGTCATTGCAATACTAAATGCTATATTACAATTTCTTTGCCAGCTTACAAAGCATTCAGCTCCTTCTTTTGCTGCAACCTTAAATTTTTCATAAGATGACTCACTCTTTCCAAATGCTTTAATAACCTCAATACCATTAATATATTCAACTGCAGTATCATTTAATACCTTTGTTTTATTAATACAATTATTCCAATACTTTTCATATCCAATTGACATTGATAAATATGCAATCATACCAATTACAAATGGAATTAGGGCAATAAGACCCATTTGCCAACTAATAATTGTTAAATATATAAATGTTCCTAAAAACCCAATAATATTACCTGTAAATTCAGGAATTATATGTGCAAGTGTTGTTTCTGTAGAATCAATTCTTTCACATAATGTATTTTTTAAAGAACCTGAATTATGCTTCTTAACATCACCTAATGAAGCATAAGCTAGTGAATCAATTGCTCTTTTTCTTACACCCTTTATAGTTTGGTATGCAGCAATATGTGATAATGATGTTGATATTATATGGAATGCTCCCTTTAATAAGAACAATACTAATAATAAAATAATATCTAGCGTATAAGAATTGAAATCTTTATTGCCAGCAATTAATTTATTAATTATGCTTGCGACAAAATAAAAAGGAATTATTCCTGATGCTACAGATATAAGTGATGTAATAATACTAAATATATAATATACTTTCTTATTTCCAGCATAATCAAATATTATAGAAAATAGACCTCTCTTTTTCATATACCCTCCTAAAATCCTAATAAATTTCTAAAGCCAATAGTAAAAAATTCATTTATTTCATTACCGATTTTTAAAAGTTCCTCCTTTTCTAAATTGAAATCTAAAAGATTAAGATATGCTTCTAAATAGGAATCTAATAAAACTTTAAAAGAAATTAAACTAAATTTCTTTATTTCATATCCTTTATCCTTCATTTTATTTATATATCTTATTGTTGCATCATATTCATAATTGATTATAAGTTCCTTAAACCAAGCTTTTCTTTCTTTAACAATTAGCTTTACTAAATCATTATATTTACCAAATAAAAGCTTTAATTGAAAACCACCATCATGCTCAAATTTCCACATTTCATCTAAATTATCATTGTTAAAAAAATCAATATCTTTCGTTTCAACATAATTTGCCATCTTATTAAAATAAGTAATTAATGGTTCTATAACAGCATTAAATATTTCTTCTTTATTTTTAAAATGCCTATATATAGCTGTCGCACTTATATGACATTTTACTGCGATATTTCTTAAAGATGCATTATTATATCCATTTAAGATAAATTCTTCTTTTGATGCTTGCAAAATAAGATCTTTTGTATTCATTTTAGACTCCTTTCTTGTTAACGGTGTTAACAATAGTTAGTATAGGCTAACTTATTACGTAAGTCAACACACATACATAAAATGTGAATTAATTTTTATTTTGTTAACAATTAATAAATAAACCCCATAAGTATTTAAAAATAAATTTATCTAACTTATGGGGTAATATATTATTTATAAAGTTATATTATTCTGGTACCTTTAATGCTTCAACCATATTTATCTTCTTATTCTTTTTAGATACCATAAATGAAACAAATAATGATACTCCTAATACTAAAACTAAAGGTATTACAAATGTCATCCATCCAAATATTATCTTAATCTCATATTCGCTAGCTAATGCCTTTGTTAGGATAGCTGTAATCCATACACCAATTGGGAATCCTAATATAATACCTGCAATAGTTAACCATAAATTTTGAGTAATTAATAACTTTCCTATTTTTTTATCCTTAAAGCCTACAACCTTTAATGTAGATAATTCTCTATATCTTTCAAAATATGACATAGTACCTAAGTTATATAAAACAACTATACCTAATATAATTGATAAAACTATTAAAGCTCCAATCATTGTGTACATAACATTCATAAAGCTATCAAATGATTTAATAATATCATTTCTACTTTTTATTGTAGATATATAATTTGAATAATCATTATTATTAATCTCATCAATTTTTAATTTTGTATAAAGTCTATTAATTTTATATTCAACTGAATTTGCTTTTGCATATTCTTCAGTCATTATTATTCCTTTAGTTAATGTTCTTAGAGTTCCTGCGATTTTAAATTCATATGTTTTATCTGTTCCATATAAAGATACTTTGATAGTATCTCCAATCTTTAAATTATTCTTTTCTATTAATCTTTGTCCTAAATATATACCATCATCTTTTAGATTAATATAATTCATATTATTATTTAAGAATCTAACATAATTATTACTAACATTATAAATATCCATTGTAATGCCTTCATCATTATATGATATAGGTGTAGATGATGAATAATCAGTTTTATAATAATCAACTATTTCTAATGCCTTATCAATAGTTATATCATCCTTTAAAATGACTTCTGATTCATAATTCATAGATCCATTATAAAATTTATTAACGAATCCAACCATTGAATCCATCATCAAAAATGATGCGACAAGCAAAATCATACATCCAAAGACACCAAATAGTGTCATAAAGCTTCTTGCTTTATGTCTAAATAAATCTCTTATATTCCATTTAGTCGCAAACTTAAGTTTTCTCCATGCATTTGAATCTTCGATTTTTAATCTCTTCATAGCCTTAGGTGTATAAGGCTTTAATGCATCTGCTGCAGTGCCCTTTAGCATATTTTTGGCTGATAAATAAGAAATTAATGTCATTAATAAAATTATTCCTAATATAACTAAATATGTCCACCATGGTACATATATATTCCATGAAGGTAAATCAAAATATGTACCCATAGAGCCACTAGGATTAAATATAAACCATGCTATAAAATATCCTAAGGCAATACCTAATATTGAACCAACTATTCCAATGAATAGACCAAATACTGTGTAATGTCTTGTTATTCTTCTATCTCTAAAGCCTAAGGCTTTTAATGTACCTATTTGAGTTTTTTCATTAATTGTTAATCTTTGCATTGTAGTTGCCATAATTAATATAGCAATACTTAAAAATATTACTGGTAATATTGAAGCCATTGTTTTGCCTTCTGTTGCTTCTCCTTGGACTTCGCTATAAGATACTACCTCATCTTTTGATAAAATTAAATTTGTCTTACTTAATGCCTGATTCGCACTATCTATAAAATCATTCTTTTTCATATCAGAAATAACATGTATTTCAGTATAAAATTCAAATCCTAATACTTTCTTAAGCATTGCTGGTGAAATAAATACATATCCATATTTATTATAATCTGGCATTACTTGGTTTTCATCAGGGACACATATTAAGTATTCACTAGATTTAATTAATCCCTTAACAATTCCTTTTAGTGATATGCCACCGTATTTTAATTTGATTTCATCACCTAAATTATAATTATTCTTTTTAGCATATTGATCACTAATCCAGATAGAATCAGTTGAATTTTCATCATATTTTTCACCACTTGTAACTAAAAATCCAGATACATTAATATTTGATGTTACATTTAGGGATATAATATCATTTTCTTTAGTTTCATTTGTATTTATCGATAAATACCTTGATGAATCTTTAACTCCATCAATTTCTTTTATCTTTTCATATTCACTAACTGAGTATCCTGTTTTACTAACTAATCTATAATCTGCAAAGCCTGTGTTGTCATAAAATGAATGTGTATCCCTTTCTATTGAATACCATTCACCCTGGAATCCAACAAATACACCAACACCAAGCATTACCATCAATATCATAGATATAAATTGAGCTTTATAATGCCAAATAGTCCTTAATAATTTTTTAAAAAGCATATTACCATTCCACCTCTTCTACAGATAATGGATTTTCTTGATTAATAATTTCTTTAATATGTCCTGATTTTACTCTAATTATTTGATCTGCCATTTTAGCAATATTTTGATTATGTGTAACAATAAT
>CAMOUB010000072.1 GCA_946626345.1 uncultured Caryophanales bacterium
GTTTAACAATGGCTGAATATTTCCGTGATCAAGAGCATCAAGATGTATTATTATTTATTGATAATATTTATCGTTTTACTCAAGCAGGATCTGAAGTATCTGCCTTACTTGGTCGTATGCCTTCAGCAGTAGGTTACCAACCTACACTTGCTACAGAAATGGGTAAATTACAAGAAAGAATTACCTCTACAAAAGAAGGATCAATAACATCTATTCAAGCAGTATATGTTCCTGCTGATGACTACACAGACCCAGCACCAGCTACAACATTTACACATCTAGATGCAACTACAAACTTATCTCGTAAATTAACAGAAGAAGGTATTTATCCTGCTGTAGACCCTCTTGCATCTACATCTCGTGCACTTCAACCTTCAATTGTTGGAAAAGAGCATTATGAGGTTGCAAGAAGAGTACAACAAATTATTCAAAGATATAATGAATTACTAGATATTATTGCAATTTTAGGTATGGACGAATTATCTGAAGAAGATAAGTTAGTAGTTAAAAGAGCAAGAAGAATTCGTTTATTTTTATCACAAAATATGTTCATCGGTGCAGCATTTACTGGTGTACCAGGTGCATATGTACCTGTAAAGGAAACTATAAGAGGATTTAAAGAAATATTAGATGGCTTACATGACGACCTTCCTGAGGAGGCTTTCCGTTTAGTTGGTACAATTGATGATGCAATCAATAAGGCAAAGGAATTAGCTAAATAATGAAGATTGTTGTTTCAACACATCAAGGCGTATTATACAATGAAGTAATTGATTATGTTGTTGTTCACGATCAAGATGATGGTGAATATGCAATAATGGAAAATCATATTCCTGTTGTATCAGTTATGGAAGAAGGATATCTAAAATTAGTCAGAGGAAATGATGAACTATATGTAATCATTGTCTCAGGTATTTTAGAATTCCATGATAATTTTTGTACTGTAACTGTTCAAGAGGCTCAGGCAGGAAGAACTTTAGAATCTACTAAAATTCATTTAGCTGAAGTTAGAAAAGAACGTCTTGAAAAGAATCGTAAGGAATCAACTGACTTTACTGAAAAAGAACAAGAGTTACGTGAGCACATCAAAAGGGCAAAAGCCGGAAAATTATAAAAAAGAAGCTGTTTTATAACAGCTTTTTTTAAAAGGGTGATATTATGTTTTTAGATATACAAATTGATTATATGAAATTTACTTTCGCAATAATCTTTGTTATTATATTTGTTATTTCTTATTTTGTAATACTTGCATCTAGATTTGAAAATCTATTTAAGCAAGGAAAAATCTGGCAAATAAGAATAGGACAATTTTTACTCGCATTAATTATAGCTTTTTTAGCTACAGAAGGATTAATGTTATTACTTCCATTTAGTATAAATATATAAATAATTAAAAGCTCCTTGGAGCTTTTAATTATTTATATTCAATTTCTTTAACACTTTCTCCTATTTTATTTAAAGCACTAGGATCAATTTTATTTTTATATAATAAATCAGACAAATCATTAAATAATTCTTTTTTTATATATCCTGTAATTATTACAGAATCTGTAAAAGAAGTATTTTCTATAATTATTTCTTTAATATTTAATATTGTATTATATCCTGAATATGATGTTGTAATCATAAAATCTATAACATCCATTGTAGTATATAATTTAGCATCCTTTAATGCTTCAGAAACAGAAGAAGAATAAGCTCTAACAAGTCCTCCTGCCCCAAGTAATATTCCACCAAAATATCTTGTTACAATCGCAAGTATATTTGTCATATTATTTTTCTTTAATACATCAAGCATTGGAGCTCCTGCAGTTTTTTGTGGTTCTCCATCATCACTTGATTTTTGTATTTCTTGATTATCACCTAATATATATGCATAACAATTATGAGTTGCATCATAATATTTTTTTCTTGTGTTTTCTAATATAGAATTAATTTCATCAATTGAATCAACACGAAAAATGTGAGTAATAAACTCACTTTTTTGAATTATAATTGTATTTTCGATTTCATCTTTTATTCTATACATATTATCACTCTTTTTTATGTAAATAGAATAGCATATTATACCATTTTATTCAACTTAATCATTTTCATTTTATAGACTTGAATTTAATTAAATGATATAATGATATGGGTGTTCGTATGAATTATATAGATAGTGGTATAAAATTAATATCTGAAATAAAAAAATTTGGCTACGATGCATATTTAATTGGTGGATGTGTAAGAGATTATTTGCTTGATATATCATGTAATGATATAGATATTACAACATCAATGCCATTAGATGAATTAAAAACTAAATTTTCATTTATTGATAATGGCAGCAATTATTTAAGTATTACTATTAAATTTGAAGGTATTAATTTTGAAATTACTCACTTTAGAAAAGATATTTCATATATAGATCATAGACATCCAATTGTAGAAGAAGTTAATAATTTATATGATGATACAATTAGACGTGATTTTACAATAAACGCATTAGCATTTGATTATACTAAAAAGATTATTGATTACCATAATGGAATTGATGATTTAAAAAACAAATTAATTAGGGCAATAGGAGATCCTTATTTAAGATTTGAAGAGGATGCCCTAAGAATACTTAGAGCCTTACATTTTTCATCAAAGCTTAACTTTGAAATTGAAAAAAATACACTTGATGCCTTAAAGGCTAAAAGCTATTTATTATCATCATTATCTAATGAAAGAATATTTGATTATTTTGTTAAAATATGCGAAGCTAAATATTCTTTAGGAATTGATTATATAAAAAAATATGATCTATTTAGATATATACCTGATTTTAATGATTGGCTAAATGCTACTGGCTTTGGTTATACTAAAGAAGAATTAGTATATGGATATTATTTAAAATATCATAAATATCCACCTATAATATCTAATAAAGAGAAGAAATTATGTATATCTTTATTAGAATTAGTAAATAATAATTTTGATGATTATTCTTTATATAAAAATAAAGAGACCGTTTATAAATTATCTAAGTTTATTGAAAGATTAAATGTTAATGTTAAAGATTTAAAGAAAAAAATAATGGATATGCCTATTCAATCAGATAATGATCTTGCTGTAACAAAGCTAGAAATGACAGAAGGATTTGAGGGAGAAATGAAATCTGCCGTTATAAATGAAGTTATAAAAGCAATCCTAAAAAGAAAAATAAAAAATGAGAGAGTTGAAATTATTAATTTTATAGAGGGGTTCAACTATGCAAAATAAGCTTGAAGCTTTTATAGACTCATATGATTACATAACTATTTTGGTTGATAAGACAATTGATTCTAATACTAAAGCATTTTACTTAAAAGATAAGAAAACTAAAACACAATTAGAAATATTAGATTATATTAAAGAACAATATTTTAATAAATACATTGTTAAATTTATTCCAACAATTGAATTACATAAAGATTATAATATTTTAGATGAATCAGGAAATATTACTGACTTAAAAAGTGGTGCTATTATAAGAGAAGAAAGATTTGAACAAAATTTTTATTATGATGGACCACTTGGTGTTGATTATTCTAATACAAGAACAATATTTAGAATATGGAGCCCTGTAGCTAAAGAAATATATATTGAATTAAATATTAATGGTAAATCTGAAAGACATAATTTAACATATAAATCTAGAGGTTTATGGGAAGCTAGAATAAAAGGTGACCTAGATTCTGTTGGATATATTTATTTTGTTAGAGTATTCGATAGATTTATAAGAATTAATGACCCTTATGCAATTTCAGCATCTGCAAATTCAAGAATGAATTATGTTGTTAATCCAAAGAAATTCTATAAAATGAAATATAATAAACCAGAATTCTCTGGTAATTATACAGACGCAATTATATATGAGGCATCTATTAGAGATTTCACTCAAGGTGTAGAAGGTAAATATAATGGCACATATTTAGGAATGCTTGATGAAACTAAGGATTCTTATGGTGAAAGAGGATTAAAATATATAGCATCTTTAGGCGTAACACACTTACAATTATTACCTGTATTTGATTTTGGTGGTGTTGATGATTTAAATAAGGATAAAGAATATAACTGGGGATATAACCCTGTTGAATATTTTGTTCCTTCTGGTTGGTATTCTATAGATCCTAATGATCCTTATTCAAGAATTAATGAATTATTAAAGCTAATTGATGAGGCTCATAAATTGGGATTAAGAATAACATATGATGTTGTATTTAACCACGTATATAAATATGAATTATTCGCTTTTGATAATTTAGTACCAGGCTATTTCTATAGAATAGATGCTGATGGAAGATTATCTAATGCATCAGGATGTGGTAATGTAATCGCATCAGAGCGTCTAATGGCAAGAAGATTCATTAAAGATGTATTAATATATATTACTAAGGTATTTAAGGCATCAGGCTTTAGATTTGATTTAATGGGATTACTTGATGTAGATACATTAAATGAAGCATATGAAGAAATAATAAAATATGAAGATAAAATAATGGTATATGGAGAAGGATGGAATATGCTAAATCCATTACCAGATGATAAAAGAGCACATATGTATAATCATAGAAGCTTGCCTCATTATGCATTCTTTAATGATAGGTTTAGAGATTATATAAGAGGAAGCCAATGGAATAGAACTTTAGGCTTTGCCTTAGGAAATGAAAGAAGTAATTATGATTTAAATAATTTAATTATGGGTTCTTGTATTGATTATTATAAATTTGATGAACCAACAAGAAGTATAAATTATGTTGAATGTCATGATAATTTTACATTCTATGATTATTGTAAATATCAAAGAAATCTAGATGAAAAATCAATTAAAAATTCTGCAAGACTTGCTATGGAATTAGTATTAATATCAGAAGGTATTCCATTTATTCATGCAGGACAAGAATTCTTTAGAACTAAGATGGGTGTTGAAAATTCATATAATTCTTTAGATAAGATTAATAAAATAGATTATGCAAGAAGAAAACAAGCAGCATCTAATATTGATACATTAAAGGATTTAATTTCTATTAGAAAGGAATATAAGCTATTTAGATTATCTTCTCATTTTGAAATAGAAAATATGGTTCATCCACTTGATGGTATTACAACAGGATCATCAACAGGTATATTCTTTGAGGATAAGCAATATAAATTGATTTTATATATTAAAAATGATTACAAAGAATCAGAACTTTTCTCAACAGGATATAGTTTAATCTTTGATGGAAAGAGAAAATGTGATATTATTAAAAATGCGCATGTATTTAAAACGCCAGGAATATATATCTTTAGAAAGGACAAAAAGACATGGAATTAACAGGTATAGTTACATCAATAAGCACATCTGATGGAATATATAATTTAATTGTTTCTGATAAGGATAAAACTATTGCAAATTTAAAAATATCACCAGAGGATGCTAAAAATATAAAGGTAGGATTAGCATATTCATTCCAATATGAAATAGTATTTGGAGAAAGAAATACTAAAAAGGTAACATCATATACATGTGTTACAGATTTACCTTTTGAATTACAAGATAAAACATTAAGAGAATTCTTTAAGGGTTCTCCAATTGAAATTAAAGATGCTGTTAAAGAAATAAATAAATATATTGATAAAATTAAAAATCCAGTTATTAAGGATATTACTAAATATTTAATTGATTTATATCATGATCAATATTTTATTTACCCTGCAGCATCAAAGATGCATCATGCATATATTGGTGGCTTAGCTCACCATTGTATAGGAATGCTTCATATGTCTGAAGGATTTATTGAGAATTATCCATTCTTAGATTCAGATTATGTATATGCAGGAATTATGCTACATGATATTGGAAAATCTATAGAATTATCAGGAGCAGTACATACAGAATATACTGTAAAGGGACAGCTATTAGGACATTTAGTTTTAGGAGCTATAGAAATATCTAATGCGGCAACACATTTAGGATACCAAAATAAAGAAGAAGCATTATTGCTAGAGCATATGCTAATAAGCCATCATGGTGTTCCTCAATTTGGTTCACCTAAAAAGCCATTAACTGCAGAAGCATTAGTATTATGGTATATTGATACAATTGATTCTAAATTTAGAGTATTAGGTGAAGAATTAGAAAAAACTAATAATGGTGAATTTACAGAAGCAATTGGTGTAATTGATAAATCTAAAATTTATAAACCTAATAATTAATATAAAATTCGACTGTTTTTAGCAGTCGATTTTTTTAAGTAAGATTTATCTTGAAATTTATGATGCTTTTTAATAAAATTACTTTGTGTATTTAGGAGATAATTATATGGATAGATGTCAGGAAATCGAAAGAACAATAATTAAAAATTATAGAGGAAGACTTTGGGCTCCTTTTATAAAGGCATTAAAAGAATATGAATTAGTAAAACCTAATGATAGAATATGTGTTTGTATATCAGGCGGTAAGGATTCTATGTTAATGGCTAAATTATTTCAAGAATTAAAAAGACATTCTGATTTTGATTTTGAAGTAAAATATTTAGTTATGAACCCTGGTTATAATGAGCATAATTTAGCTCATATTAAATCTAATTTAGAATTATTACAAATTCCTGCCACTATTATTGATACAGATATATTTGAAATAGCTAATTCTCAAGATAAAAGCCCATGTTATTTATGTGCTAAAATGAGACGTGGGGCATTATATAAAT
>CAMOUB010000073.1 GCA_946626345.1 uncultured Caryophanales bacterium
CCAAAAGAAAAGCTTATATCTTCACATTTTAAAACACTCATAATCCACCTACAAACTAACATTTCCCATTTGCAATATAATTCCAACTACTGCGCCAATAGCAATATATAAAACAGGATGTTTTTTAAATTTAAATATAAATATACCAAATACTAAAGCTACCATTACAGCTCTAAAATCTAATAATAATGTTAAATATTTATATATAACACTAAAGAAATTAGCACCATCATTTGTTTTAAAATATTCTACTGTTTGATTAAATGCAGAAATAATATCATAATGCTCTTTAACATCAGCTAAAGGATCAACTACATTAAATAATGCAACCCTTAATACTGAATATGCTGCCGCAATAATCAAGCCAATTGATGCTGCACGAAGTCCATAGAATATAAAATTTACATATTTATTTGTTCTAAATTTTTTTAAGAATAATGATACTATCAATATAACTATTATTGATGGTGATACTAAACCTAATGTTGAAATAATACTTCCTACAAATGCTAAAAAATAATTATTATAAACACCAAGTGATACACTATATCCTACATATGTAGACATATTTATTCCCATTGCACCAGGAGTTGATTCAGATATTGCAAGCATTGCAGTTAATTGCTCTTCTGTATACCAACCTGTAGTTTTTCCTAATTCTTCTAAGAATGGGAATGTTGCAAGTCCTCCACCAAAGGCACAGGCACCTATTCTAAAGAAATTAAAATATATTTCAAAATAAACATAATTATTTGTAATTATAGAAACTAATAAGCATACAGCTATAATTATCCAGAAAAATGATGTTACTATTAAGCCATTTCTATATTTTTTATTTTTAACAAATATTAAGCTAATTGCACCAATTAATCCTGTAAGTAAGCCAACAAATATACCAAATATAAACATTAATACATCTTTTTTAGTTAATTTTTCTTTGTTTACTTTATTAACCTTTTTTTCTATTTTTTCTTCTTTAGGTTCTTCAATGTTTTCTTCTTTAGGTTCTTCGTTTTCTTCTTTAGGTTCTTCAATGTTTTCTTCTTTAATTTTATATTTAGATTCAAATCTTTTTTCTTTAATAATATTTATTAATAATCCTAAAATAGCTGCCGCTATTACATAAACATATAATGGAATTGCTTTTAAGAATATAGCCATAAATGCAACAGTTATTGCTATTAATAAACCAAAAATATCAATAATTGATTTTTTAGATAATTTTTTTACTGCTGATAATATTAAAACAAATACTACTACATTAATACCAGCAAGTGCATTAACTACAAATGGATTTTGATTGAAGTTTGTTAATACAGTCGCAATAATAAATATTATTATAAACGCTGGTAATACAAATGAAACTGTAGCTAATATACCACCTAAGGTACCACATATTTTACATCCTATAAATGTTGATACATTTACAGCTATTGCACCAGGGGTACACTGTCCTACTGCATAATAATCAGCTAATTCTTCATCAGTTGTCCAGCCTCTTTTTTCAACTAATTCTTTTGAAAGTAATGGTAATAAGGCATATCCTCCACCAAAATTAACTATACCAAGCTTAAAAAATAATAAACATAGCATGAATAATCTTTTAAAGTAAGGAATACTATTTAATTTGTCTTTTTCTTCATTTTCCATAGTATCACCACCATTTCAATCTAATAGATTATAACACATATTTTATTAAAATTATATGTAAGTGTTTTATTTATTATTTAAAATAAATAATAATACGAAAAATTGACTACAATATTTTTTTTTGGTATAATAATTAAGATTATTATAAATGTATTAGGAGGTATGTTTATGAAGGGTTTTGAAAGATATTCTAGAGGCTATTTTATGCCACCGGTTAAATGCTTAGATTGGGCACAAAAGGAGTATATTGATCACGCTCCAATTTGGTGTAGTGTTGATTTAAGAGATGGTAATCAATCTTTAATCAAACCAATGAGTCTTGATCAAAAGGTTGAATTCTTTAAATTATTAGTTCAAATCGGATTTAAGGAAATTGAGGTTGGATTCCCAGCTGCCTCTGAAACAGAATATGAATTCTTAAGAACATTAATTGATGGTGATTTAATACCTGATGATGTTACTATTCAAGTATTAACACAAGCAAGACCTCATATTATTAAAAAGACATTTAAAGCACTTGAAGGTTGTAAAAGAGCTATAGTGCATTTATATAATTCTACTTCTTTAGCTCAAAGAGAGCAGGTATTTAAAAAATCTAAAGAAGAAATTCTTGAGATTGCTGTTGAAGGAGCTAAAATGCTTGTTGAACTTGCAAATGAAACAAAAGGTAATTTCTTATTTGAATATTCACCTGAATCATTTACAGGAACTGAAATGGATTATGCACTTGAGGTATGTAATGCAGTTGTTGATACATTCAAGCCAACAAAGGAAAGAAAATTAATTTTAAATTTACCTGCTACTGTTGAAATGAGCTTACCTCATGTTTATGCTTCTCAAGTTGAATATATTTCTAAATATGTTCATAATAGAGATTCAGTTATCATTTCTTTACATCCACATAATGATAGAGGTACAGGTATTGCAGATGCAGAGCTTGGATTACTTGCTGGTGCTGATAGAATCGAAGGTACATTATTTGGTAATGGTGAAAGAACAGGAAATGTTGATGTTATTACATTAGCATTAAATATGTATACTCATGGAGTAGATCCTCTTCTTGATTTCAAAGATATGCCAAGTATTGTTAAATTATATGAATCAGTTACTGAAATGAAAGTATATGATAGACAACCATATTCTGGTAAATTCGTATTTGCTGCATTCTCTGGTTCTCACCAAGATGCAATTTCAAAAGGTATTAAATATCATAAAGCTAATAAGCTTACAACATGGTCAGTTCCATATTTGCCACTAGATCCAAAAGATGTATCAAGAGAATATAGTGCTGATGTAATTAGAATTAATTCTCAATCTGGTAAAGGTGGAATTTGTTATATTCTTGAAACTAATTTTGGTCTAGATATCCCTCAAAAGATGAGAGAGACTGTTGGATATTTAGTTAAAGATGTATCTGATAAGGAACATAAAGAATTAACACCTAATGAAGTTCAATCAATTTTCCTTGAGCATTTCGTTAATTTAAAAACTCCATTAGAATTAAATGAATACCACTTCATTCGTGAAGGTGAAGTATTTAAAGTTATGTTATCAACAAAATTCAATGGTAAGGTTAATAACACATTAGCTGATGGTAAAGGTAGATTAGATGCTGTAAGTAACGCTATTAAAGAATGCTATAACTTAAATTATGAATTGACAAATTATGTTGAGCATAATTTAGAATCCACTTCTAAAGCTGAAGCTGCTGCATATGTATCAGTTAAAGTTAATGATAAAGAATATTGGGGTACAGGTATCCATGATGATATTATTTGTGCATCAATTTATGCTTTAATTTCAGCAATTAATAATTCAATTAAAGATAATAACTAATAAAAAAAGGCTTAAAGCCTTTTTTCTTTTTATTCATTTTCTAAGAATACTTTTTTTATATTTTGATAATTACCGAATACAACAATTGTATCATTATTTTTAATGATTGAATCCTTAGTAACAGGTACTGGTTCATCTTCTCTTTTAATCATTATAACATTTAAATTGTATACTGTTTTTAAGCTAGACTCAATTAATTTTTTATCTTTTAAAATATCAGGTAATCTATAAATAGTTACTTCTGCCATTGCATCTGAACCATAATTATCAATAAGATTTAAAATATTTTCTTTTGGTGTATTAATGATTTCTTCTTCATATGCTTCATCAACCTTATATGTGAATAAATCTTTAATAACTTGTTTTTTACCAAATACAACTATTTGATCTTTATTTTGAATAACTGTATCTTTAGTTATATCTATTGTTCTATCTCCTCTTTTAAGCATTAAAATATTTAGATTATATTGATTCTTAAAATTAGATTCCATTAATGTTTTATTCTTTAAGATATCAGGAATATTATTTATATATATTTCTACAATTGCATCACTATCGTATGAATCTAACATAGTTAATACATTTGTATTATCATTTCTAATAAATAATTTTCTAGCGATTGCTTCTATTAATTTAGCAATTAATCTAGAAACAAATGGAATTTTAGAAATAATAATTATTAAGAATAGTGATCCAATAATTATTCCAATTAAAATTAATTGTTCATCAACTAAATCTGAACTTACAATTGAACTAATTAAGTTAATAATTAAAGATATAATTAATACATTAAATAAATTACCACATATCATACAAACAACACATAATCTTCTTCTACGCTTATTCGTTGTGATAATTTCTGCTTCACTTGTTGTATATCCAACACATGTAATCATTGAAATTACTTGAAATCTCGCTTTTTCCTTTGTTAAACCAGTAATTCTAAATAATACTGTGAAAACCTCAATAAGGAAGAAATATAATACTATTGCGATTGAAATCGCTAGTATCGATGCTACTAAACCCATATTAACACGTCCTAATTTTTTTGATACATTCTTATACTTATTATATCTTAATAACGTTATAATTTAAAGAAAAAGGAAATGATTTTTTATCATTTCCTAATTTTTTTATTTTAACATAATATCATCAATTGGTTTACCAGGAGCAACCATTGGTAATACCTTCTCATCAGTCTCAACTATTGCATTGATGATTGCAGGTCTTCTGTTCTTTACAACTTCTTCAATTGCCTTTTTATAATCAGCTCTTGTTTTAGCCTCATAATAATCAACGCCTAAGCCTTTTGCTAAATATTCATAATTTAATACTTCATCTAGTATAGTTTGGCTATAGCGCTTCTCATAGAATGCAGTTTGCCATTGTCTTACCATACCAAGTACACCATTATTAGCAATAACTACACAAACTGGTAATTTATATTTAGAACAAGTTAACAATTCATTCATGTTCATTCTAAATGAACCATCACCTGCAATATTAAATACATATGCATTTGGATTACCAACTTGAGTACCGATTGCAGCTCCAAGACCAAATCCCATTGTACCTAAACCACCAGATGTAATTAATCTCTTTGGCTCTCTATATGTAAAATATTGAGCAGCCCACATTTGATGTTGACCAACTTCTGTTGTAATGAAGCAATCACCTTTAGTTACTTCGTTGATAGCTTCCATGAAATATCTAGGCTTTAAGCTTGATGAAACTTGGTTTTCTGTAAATATATTCTTCCAAGATTCAACTAATGCTAACCAAATTGGATTTTCTTTCTTTGTTAAATATTTAGATACTCTATTAAAGAAATCCTTTAAATCCATAACTAAGCTTACATCATCTTTAATGTTCTTATCGATTTCAGCTTGATCAATATCAACATGAATAATCTTTGCGTTTTCAGCAAAATGTTTATGATTTGATAATACTCTATCAGAGAATCTTACACCTAAAGCTAATAATAGGTCACATTCAACAACGCATTTATTAGATGCAACTGTACCATGCATACCAATTAAGCCTGTAGATAATTTATTTGTTTGATCAATAGCACCAATACCCATTAAAGATGTAGATGTTGGAATATCTAATAATGTTGCGAACTCATTTAATTCTTTTGATGAATCACTCTTAATAATTCCACCACCAGCATAAATGAATGGCTTTTTAGCTGCCATAATCATTTCGGCTACTTCTTTAATTTTTTCTTCAGGGATTTCAGGTAGTGTTTTAACTGGCTTTTTAAAATCAATCTTTACTGGTTCATATTCAGTAATAGCTGCAGTTACATCCTTTGGAATATCAATTAATACAGGACCAGGTCTTCCTGATCTTGCAATTTGGAATGCCTCACGAATTGTATCAGCAAGTTTCTTTACATCTTTTACAATGTAATTATGCTTTGTAATAGGCATTGTGATACCAGCAATATCTACCTCTTGGAATGAATCCTTACCAAGTAAAGAATTAGTTACGTTACCTGTTATTGCAACAACAGGAACTGAATCCATATATGCAGTTGCTATACCTGTGACAAGATTTGTAGCACCTGGGCCTGATGTAGCTAATACTACACCAACTTTACCAGTTGATCTTGCATAACCATCAGCAGCATGTGATGCACCTTGCTCATGGCTTGTTAATATATGTCTTATTCTATCTTGGTTTTTATAAAGTTCATCATAAATGTTTAATACAGCACCACCTGGGTATCCAAAAATTGTATCAACACCTTGTTCAACTAAACATTCAACGATGATTTGTGATCCATTAAGTTTCATAACATCACCCTTTTCTAATTATTTTTAATCTTCACTAAAAATTGCACCTGTAGATGCAGATGTTACAAGCTTTCTATAACGAGCTAGATATCCTGTAACTGGCTTTAAAGCCATCTTAAAGTTTTTCTTACGTCTTGCGATTTCCTCATCAGAAACCAATAATTTAATTGTACATTTAATCATATCGATATCGATAATATCTCCATCTTCAACTAAACCAATTAAACCACCTTCTGCAGCCTCTGGTGATACGTGACCAATTGATGCACCACGTGTAGCACCTGAGAATCTACCATCAGTTA
>CAMOUB010000074.1 GCA_946626345.1 uncultured Caryophanales bacterium
AATAAAATAATCAATTCTCCATCCTGCGTTATTAGCTCTAGCGTTAAATCTATAGCTCCACCATGAATATTCTATTTTAGTAGGATATAAATATCTATAGGTATCAATAAATCCAGATTCTAATAGCTTTGTTAATTTATCCCTTTCTTCGATTGTAAATCCTGGGTTTCTTGTATTACTATCAGGATTTTTTAAATCTATTCTTTCATGTGCTACATTTAAATCTCCACAATAAATAACAGGCTTATTTTTATCAAGATTCATTAAATAATCTCTTAATTTATCTTCATATACCATTCTATAATCTAATCTTTTTAATTCTTCCTTTGAATTAGGTACATATGCATTAACTAAATAGAATTTATCATATTCTAAAGTTATTACTCTACCTTCATCATTATATTCACCATTAATACCATATATAACATTTAATGGTTCATGCTTAGTATAAATAATAGTACCACTATATCCCTTTTTTATTGCTGAAGACATATATCTTTTATATCCATCTATATCAATATCAGCTTGTCCTTCTTGCATTTTTGATTCTTGGATTGAAAAAAAGTCAGCATCTATATTATTAAAATAATCATTAAAGCCTTTAGTCATACAGGCTCTAAGTCCATTTACATTCCATGTTACAAATTTCATAATTTTAATCTCCTAAAATATTAATAATAAAATAAATACAACAAGCACTGATACAAGTGCTACTATTATTAGCTTTTGTTTAAAGAATGCTAATACTAGGGCAACAACTGTACCTATTGCTGCAATCCACATTTCATCAACAAAATATAATATAAATGGGAAAGTCATTGCGGCTAAGACTGCATATGGTACATAAAATAAAAATGATTTAACATATTTATTTTCTATCTTTTTATTAAAGAAAGCTAAAGGTAGAGCTCTTGGTATATATGTAACTAAGGCCATAATAATCATACAAATTACATTATACATTATCATCACCTGGCTTTGCTTTTATTTCTATATCAGGATCTTCTAAGTCCTCTTCTATAGGGAAGAATATTGCACCTATTATTGCAGCTATAACTGTTGCGATAATTATTTTAAAGCCTAAGCCTATTTCTTTAATTCCAGGAATATAATAAAATGCTGTACTTATTGCGGCAGCAATTATAATTACTAAAAATATTGGTTTAGATTTTCTAGCATCAGGAATAATTATTGCAATAAACATTGCATATAAGGCTATACCCATTGCAGAAAGTAAATCTTGATTAAAAAACTTTGAACCAAATGCGCCAACTACTGTGCCTAATACCCAGCCTATAATTGGCAAAGACATTAATCCAAACATATATTTAGCAGTTATTTTATGACTATCAGTAATACTTACTGCATATATTTCATCAGTTATACCAAAGCCAATTAATAATTTTACTCCAATAGGCATATTTTCTATTTTTTGAGACAAGGAAATACTCATTAAGGAATATCTTAAATTAATTAATAATATTGTTAAAAATATTTCTATATATGATGCCCCTTGAATCATTAATTTAACACCAGCATATTGTCCCGATGATGTTACATTAGTAGCTGAAATAATTGTTGCCATAAGTGGTGTTATTCCAGTTACTGCCATAACTCCAAAAGAAAAAGATACAGCAAAATATCCTAAAGCAATTGGTATTCCTTTTTTCATTCCATATAAAAAATCACTCATAATACTACCTACCAAAAACTATTTGTTATTTTACCATATCTTTTATATTTTTTCCATTTATTCTAATGGATTATTATTTTTATTTTGTTCTAATCTTTGACGTCTATATCCTAATATTTTTTTATGTGTTAAAATTCCACTAATTATAAAAAAAGCAGGTACTATTAATATTAATAAATAGCCTAAATAAAAGCCTGTTATTATAACTAATACAATCCACGCTATTAATATTACTCCACTAATTGAATATAAAATAATTGGTTCCTTTAATGAATAAGCATCATCAAATAATTCTTTATTCTCTTGCATAAACTATTACCTTTCTCTAATAATTAAATTATATTGTTTCTTTACTTCTTTTTTATTTTCATACATTCTATCATCAGCCAATTGAAATACTTCTTTATAAGTCATTTTAGGCTTTGCTATACCATAGCCTCTAGCTACAGAAAATATTAAATCATGCTCTTCAAATTGTATTGTAGAATATCTAAGCTTTTGATCGAATTCATTTAATATATCCCCAAGATTATTATAATCTTCCCCTATTACAATAGCAATAAATTCATCTCCACCAACGTGAAATAATCTACTCGTTTTAAATATTGTAGGTAATAGCTTACCACAGCTTACTATTAAATGACATCCAAATCTATGACCAAATGTATCATTTGTAGTTTTAACATTATTTACATCCATTACTACAATTGCATATTTTAAATCTTCGTGCTCTAATATTTTATTTATTTTGTCAGTTTCTTCAAAATATGCTGTTTCATTACCAAGTCCTGTTAAGTGATCAGTATATGATATTTTTCTTAAATATTCACTTATTTTAGCATCCTTTAATCTTACATTATAATGTCTAAATGACATAAAGATAACCATTATAAAGAATACTCCTAAATTTAGGTATACAGATGCCCCATCAAAAAATGAATAATGATTTATAAAATTAAAGATAAAAATTGTTATAAGAGATGATAATGTTGTAAATGTATAAAATACAGGAGATACAACAAGTATTCCACCAAGCACCATTGATATAGTTAAATGAACTACAACACTTCCATTAGATCTTAAATCTAGTAATGTAATAGTAGTTCCCCATACCATTAATAAGAATGTATATATATGTAATAATATAGCCAAATTAAAATTAGATAATTTATTTATTTTAGATAATATTAAAAAGATAATACCAATTATAGATATTATAAGTAAAAAGATATATGAAGATAAATAAATTACATTAGTTATAGAATATCTATGAACAGATAATAACCAATATATTATAAATATAATTTCAAATAGAACGATTAAACCAAGCATTATTATATTTTGATATAAATGCTTATTAACAAATCCTCCCATTATCTCCATATTCTCTTTAAATCTCTTTTTAAAACCCTTATTTTCCATTTTTAAATCTCCCAAATAATTCCCCAATTATTTTTAACATAATTATTTAATATTGTAAATATTAAAGGAAGAAAAAAAGCTAAGTTTCCTTAGCTTCTATTATAAAATTCAACATGACCTGAATGAGTATGATACATAGCACCTATTACCTTTAAGCCATGCTTTACCTCTTCTTTTACAATTTCTGAATTACAAATCTTATTCACTGTATTAAATACATTTTTCTTAGAGGCTTTAGTATTATCACATTCACCCTTAATTGCAAATTGTATTTCTTTAATAATAGATGAAATATAATTTGTATGAGTATCCTCTATTGCAGCATGCACTGCACCACACATTGTGTGGCCCATTACTACTACTAATTTACATCCTAAATGTTCAACAGCATATTCTATAGAACCAAGTCCAAAATCACCAACTACATTTCCTGCAAGTCTTATAACAAATATATCTCCTATGCCTGTCATAAATATACTTTCAGGTATTACTCTAGAATCAGAGCATGTAACAATTACTGCATATGGTGATTGACCATGGTGATGTGTATGTAATCTTTTTTCTAAAGAAATATCTCCTCTATGATTCTTTTCAGATCTAATATATAATTCATTTCCTTCTATTAACCATTCAAGAGCTTTTTTAGAATCAACTACCATTTTATTTACCATCCCACATTCCATGTAAATTACAATAAGCATAAGCTTTAATGAATTCATCATCAATAAGTCTAAATGTAGCCTTAGGCATATCGCCTGGCTTTAGCATTTTTCTTTGAATTCCATTTTTAGTTTCTATTTCAATAAATTCAATATAATGGTTATCAACCATAGGGTGAATTACCTCACCTACAGTTACAATAACTAAATCCCCATCAATTTTTACAACAGGTACATGTTTTTCAACTGACGCATCTATGCTTCTAACCTTTAATTCATCTAAGCTAGAATTACCATTAATTGCTTCTAATATTGTATTATTTTCCTTATAAAATTTCATGTTTACCTCCATTTTAAATTTAAATATAGTTTTCCATAATTTGATTATAACATAAATAAATATCTTTATTAAAGATTAAAAAAACTGGATTTTTTCATCCAGTTCAATTATTTTAAAATAATTTTTAATTCTTCAATTATTTTTTTATAAAGATAGTATACCTTACCATATTTAATGTTATATTTTATTGCATAATTTCTTAGTGTTTGTTTTCCTATTATACATTCATCAAATAATCTAATTTTTTCTTTTTCTTTGAAAAACTTCTTACCAGATAAATGACTATATTTATTAGGATTATATTCAACTATAATATCTTCCTTTAATGTAGGTAAATTATAATAATCAGATGATAATAATCTATATATTCTTCTTTTATAATTTATAGTGAAATATGTAAAAAAGGAAGTTTTAGAATTGGTTCTATAAGATTTAATATTATCAAATAATAATATTCTTCCTTCTTGAACTAAATCATCAAAGTGACTATCAAATTTAGATAAATAAAATGATGCAACCTTATTAATATAAGGCTCATATTTTTCAAAAAATATGTTTAATGCAAGCTCACTACCTTCATTAATTAAATAAATTAATTCATAATCATTGTAGTTTTTATAATTATTCAATTTCCTTCTTTAAATCTTTTAGTACAATACCTGCAGAAACTGAAGCATTTAAGCTATTTACATGGCCTGTCATAGGAATAGTGATTAAAAAATCACTTTGATTAACTAAAGTTTTAGACATACCAAAACCCTCAGATCCAATTATTACTGCTAAATTTAAGGATTTATCAATATCTTCAGTTTTAATCTTACCTTTCGCATCTGTTCCTAAAACCCAATAATTTTTCTCATGTAATCTATTAACTGCTGTAAGTAAGCTATTAACATATGCTATTTTTACATATTCAATAGCGCCTGTTGATACATGTGCTACTACCTCTGTAATAAATACAGAACGATTTTTAGGTAATATGACAAAATCATAGCTAAACGCATCTACACTTCTTAATATAGCACCTAAATTATGTGGGTCTTGTATTCCATCTAATAATAATACTCTACCACCATTTTCTGGTATCATATCAATAAATTCATCACCATATATTTTATAATCTTCTCTATAGGCTGCATAACCTTGATTAGATTGACTAAATTCTTTATCCATTTTATCTTTAGATAATAATTGATAAGAATATCCTCTTTTTTCTAATATGTCGATTATGTTTTTATCCTTTTTTGGTAATGTATCTAGGATAAATACCTTTTTTAAAGGTGCTTTAGACATAATAGCTTCGTATATACAGTTTTTACCATATATTTTAATCATAATAAAAATCTCCAATAAATGAACTATCTAAATTATATCATAAAGATTGCGAAATTAAATAAAAAGAAACCAATTATTTTTTGGTTTCTTCATTTATTATGTTTTTAACATAATTAATATCTAAGCTTAGAAGTCTTGATATATCAGATTCAGTACTTCCGTTTTTATATAATTCCATTACTCTTTTTTTATTTAAAAGACTTGAATCATTATAATCTTCAGCAATATTTTTAGCTATTTTCTTTCTTTCAGATTCAAAAGCCATATTGTTATTACCTTTATATTTATTCCACATAGAATCGAATTGTTTTTTCTCGTCATCTGAAAATGCCATAAATATCACCCAATTTCTTAATCGATAATCTATAGATTAATCATAACATATTTATGTGCCAATTCAAAATACTATCGATTTAAATAAGTGTTATTTTTATAAATTCATTATTAAATCATATCCAATATATGGTTTATTCTTAATTCTCTTTGAATATATTAATTCTAATTCATCTATAACATCTTTCTTATTTAATATCTCATTATTATGACCATTTAATATATATTTATAATCTAATTCCTTTAATAATTTAATTTCTTCATTTAATAAAGAAACATTAAATCCATTTTTATTACCATCTAATGAATCTCCTATTAATAAATATTCATTATTAATAATTACACCTAAGCTTCCCTTTGCATGAGAATTAGGAATAGAAATAATTTTTAAATTGACACCATCATTAATTTCATATCTATCTCTTATAACATTTCCATATCCTAATATCTTATATGTATAATCACCAATATATAAATCATATTCATCATCGATAAAGAATTTTAAATTCTCCATATGATCCTGATGAAAATGTGAAATGATAATTGATTTATTTTTGATTTTTTTAATTTCTTCTCTAGAAAATTTATTAGAGCCAACATCAAAAATATAAGTGTTTTTTATACCTCCAATTAAAAATACATTCGAAGATAAAGGGGCATCCTTAGCCTCAATATATCTTAAATAATCATTTATTATTTTCATATGATGTCGAGTAGACCGGACTCGACTTTCACACCCTTTCTAAAGTGTATTTATCTAC
>CAMOUB010000075.1 GCA_946626345.1 uncultured Caryophanales bacterium
CATAGAAAGGCTTTTTAGGAATAAATAATAATGCAGTATATGTAATATTACCTTCTACATTAACATGAATTGATGTGATAGGGTCTTGATAATCCATAAATTTAGTCTTATAGAAATTATTTAATTCCTCATCAGTTACTTCGCTCTTATTCTTTTTCCAAATTGGAAGCATTGAATTTATTGTTTCTAATTCTTGATGAGTCTTTGGCTCTTTAGATTCATCCTTCTCATCCTTTGGATCATATTTAGTTACCCAAGTCTTAATTGGATATCTTACATAATCATTATATTTTTTAACTAATGATTTAATTTCATATTCTTCCATGAATTTATCATAATCATTATCTTCAGTATTATCTCTTAAATATAATGTAATTACTGAACCATATGAATCTTTTTTTGCATCAGATATTTCATATGAATCTAAGCCTTCTGATTCAAATAAATATGCTTCATTAGAATTAACAGATTTAGTTAATACAGTTACCTTTTTAGCAACCATAAATGCTGAATAGAAACCAACACCAAATTGACCAATAATATCTACATCAGGTTGATTCTTATCAGAAATTTTTTCTAAGAATTCTTTAGAACCAGATTTTGCAATTGTACCTAAATGCTCTTCTAGTTCTTCTTTAGTCATACCTACACCATTATCAGTAATAGTGATAGTTCTTAAAGCCTTATTAGCTTCTACTTTTATTTCGTATTCCTCTGTAGGAATATTTGTATTAGTTAATGACAAATAATGTCTCTTATCAATTGCGTCACTTGCATTTGAAATTAATTCTCTTAAAAATATCTCTTTATGAGTATAAATTGAATTAATCATCATATCCAATAAACGTTTTGTCTCGGTTTTAAATTCTTTTGTTTCTTTCATTTTAATACCTCCAAAAATCAAATACATTATTAATTATAATCATAATTTTAGCACTGTCAAGTTATAAGTGCCAAAATTATAAAAATTAATATATTTTATTCTTTTTGTTATATAATTAAACTAGTGGTGATTATAAATGGTTGAGAGTTTTAAAATAACAGCACAAAAATTAAAAAGAATCCTAAAAGTTTCTATTTCACTTCCTTTGGGATATGATCAAAATAATGATAATTATCCAGCAGTTTTAACATTTGATGGACAATATCTTTTTAATTTTTTAGATGAAAAAACAAAACAGATGGATTTATCAGTTTCAGCATCTCACAATAGATGTATTGTTATTGGAATTCATTCACCAAAAATTGAAGCTTGGAGAATGTCTGAATTAAATCCATATTATAATGGTACTGATGAATCAGTTGAACCAGTTCTTTCAATTATTTATTATGATTATATAATATATGACCTATTACCTTATTTAAAAAGAAAATATAGAATATCAGATGACCTATATGTATTAGGCTTTAACGAAGGTGCAATAGCTGCCGCATATATGCAATACCATTATTCTATTATAAAAGGAATGGGGCTATTTAATCCTTTACTTGATTTAGTAAATGAAAAATTTTATTTAGATATAGAAAATAAATTTGATGAGAATAAGAAAATATATCTTTTTAAAGGTGATAAGGTTGAAGGTGAAATATCAGATTTTTATAATTTCTATATTAGATTAATGGCATTAAAACCTATTTATTCAAAAATTGATTATGTATCTGAATACAAAAATGATTTTAAAGGATTTGAAGCATATTTAGGTTCATTTTTAGAATTCATTGAAGAAAAATAATAAGCATCCGGTTGGATGCTTATTTTTATGCTTCTTCTAATTTGTTTTTCTTCTTTCTAAATATTAAGAATATGATTAATCCTACAGTTCCAAATGGAATAAAAATTATAGTAACTATTCCAACATATAACGCTACGCTTACTAAGAAATCTAAGAATGGATTAGTTTTAATACGATAATTAATAGTAACCTTTGCGTATTCTAGATCTTCTTGCTGAGAAATTACTCTTGATTCATAATCAGCAATTTCATTTCTTATTTTATCAATTTGATTTTCAATTTGTAATCTTTCATCATATGTTAAATCATTATTTTCAAGCATTTGTTCATATTTTGTTTTTCTATTAGAAAGATCAGTTAATATATCACCTACATAATTATATGATGTTGTTACATCAGTTGTTGAAACATTCATATCTTTATAACCTGTTTTTTCATCTATATATTTCATAAAATCATTTAGCTTATCAGTAGGTATTCTATAAATATAATATGCATATTTCTTATCTTCGTAAGATGATTCAATATATCCTGATTCACTAATTACATAATTTCTTATATCTTTAATTTCATCTTTGATATTCTTTGCCGAATAATTATAATTAACCTTATATATTATTTTTCTATCTGATGAATAAACTAAACCATCATTATATATTGAACTATCTGAATGATTATATTCACTTTTAGTTGATCCACAAGATGCTAGTGTTAATAAAAATACTATTATAAATAAAAACTTCAAAAATTTTTTCATATCGCTTTCTCCTTATAAATCCCAATATTCCAAATTAAAAATGTTCATATTAAAATATACAAACATGCCACAAATCAAGAAAACAATTGCGAATATTAAAGTAAATAAATTTAAATTTGTCTTCTTTTGTTTCATAGAAATAATCGAAAATACAATTGCCATAATTGAAACCATTGTTGATATTACTGGTATTATAAACAAAACGGCAGATGCAATTGTAAAAGATATTGAAAGAATCTTATATACTTTAATTTGCTTTTCATTATCTTCTTTTTCAATTACAGGTTCTTTTATTTCATTAGATACTTCAAATGACTTTTGTCCTGTTAATATATCAACACTTGTTTCATATAATTTAGATAAAGCTATTAAATTATCTAGTGTAGGTACTGTTTGATCACATTCCCAAAGACTTACACTTTGTCTTGATACATTTAATGAATTAGCAACCTCTTCTTGTGATAAGCCTTTTCGTTTTCTAGCTCTCATCAAATACTCTCCAATATTCATTTTGCCCTCCTTGTAGTTTACGATTAAATTGTATATAAATTTCTTAATTCAAACCACCAATTGACACATTGATTTTTGTCAAGTATAACTTTGCAAATAAGAAAAAAGCACTTTGATTATAACACAAAGTGCTTCTTTTTTAAATGAATGTCAATTATTTTTCTAATTCTTCAATTACATTTTTAATATCATCATGAATAGTTATTTCAGCTATATCATCATATCTTGTTTCTGATTTATTTAGTAATACTAAATGACGTCCTCTAAAATATTTTACAAAACTTGCTGCAGGATATACAGTTAATGATGTACCAACAACTATTAGCATATCAGCATTTGATATTGCATCAAGGGCTTGCATTATTGCATTTTCATCTAGGTTTTCCTCATATAATACAACATCAGGTTTAATTATTCCTCCACAGCTACAATGAGGTATTAAATGCTTTTCATTATATACTTCATCTAATGAATAAAATTTATGACATTTCATACAATAATTTCTTTCAACAGAGCCATGTAATTCAATTACCTTTTTAGAGCCTGCCATTTGATGTAGATTATCTATATTTTGAGTTACTACTGCTAAAATCTTTCCTTCTTTTTCAAGCTTAGCAAAATATTTATGCGCAATATTAGGTAATGCATCTTTATATACCATTTTATCAAAATAAAAGCTAAAGAAATCATCTGGATTTGAAACAAAAAATGAATGAGAAATTATTTCTTCTGGTCTTATATTAATTTTAGTTTCTTGATTATATAAGCCATCTGCTGATCTAAAATCAGGTATACCTGAATTAGTAGATAGTCCAGCACCAGAAAAAACAACTATCTTATTAGATTCTTTTATTGCTTGTTTTAATTTATCAATTTTTTCCATTTTTATCATCCTTTACTAATTTTTTTGCTTCATCTATTATTTCATCTATACGTTTTTTATCTAATTCCTTTTTATGCTTCTTTTTTGATTTAGCTAAAATATAAATAATACCTGGAATAATACCTAAAAGTAATAAAATGAAAGCGAGAAATTTATTGATTTTTTTAGGCTTTTGATAAGTTTCAGCACATAATCTAAAATATTCATCTTGTAGTGCTACTAATTTATCATAATGATTCATATTAGAATCTCTTTTTAAATATGTAACAGTTTTTATATCGCTATAAATCTTATTTCCAATTTTGATTTTAAATTCTTCATCCTTAGTAATATCTTCTTTATAGCCAAATAAAAGATAAACATTTTTTAAAGATAAATCCCTATCTTCGACCAATTTAATAAAATCATTCTTTGTCTTCATTTTATCATCCCAATCTCTATATGTATTATATTATTAAATATAATAATATTCAAGGAAAGAAAAAAGACTAAAACTAGTTTAGCCTTTTATAAATTACTTTGAATTTTTAACTGCAAGAGCAATTTTTTGAATTGCTTCATCTAAAGATAATTCAACCTTTTCCATTGTTTGTCTATCCTTAAATTCAACAATTCCTTCTTCTGCTCTTCTACCTACAGTTACAATAAATGGAATACCAATTAATTCCCAATCCTTAAATTTAAATCCAGGACGTTCATCTCTATCATCTAGAATTACTTCAACGCCTAAATTTTCTAATTCTTTATGCATTTTATCAGCTAATTCTTTTTGACTTGGATCATCATATTTAACTGGTACAATTACAGCATGATATGGAGCAACATTTATTGGCCATTTAATACCAAATTCATCATGATATTGTTCTACAATAGATTGTAATGTTCTTGTAACACCAATACCATAACAGCCCATTACCATTGGTACATTTGCGCCCTTTTCATCAACATAAGTACATTTCATTGGTTCACTATATTTAGTTTGTAATTTAAATATTTGACCAACCTCAATACCTCTATTAATCTTTAATGGCTTACCACAAATTGGACATAAATCATTAGCTACTGTAGTTCTTAAATCACATACCTTACCATTAAAATCTCTACCAAATTTAACATTTTTAACATGGTAATTTAATTCATTAGCACCTGTTATTAAAGATGTCATATTTGCAATTTCTTCATCTACATAGATATCATATTTTTCTTTACCTTGTGGTCCACAGAAGCCTTTTACAAAGCCAAGTTCTAAAAGTTCTTCATCTGTTGCCATTTTAAGATAATTTTCATTTGAATTTGATTCATTTACAAGCTTAATTAAATTGATTTCTCTATCTCCTCTAATTACAGCAATAATGAATTTTTCATTCATGAAATCATGATAAATTAAAGTCTTTGCAAAATTTTTAGCATCTACATTAAAGAATTTTACTAATTCTTCAATTGTTCCACTATTTGGAGTATATACCTTTTCAACTTCTCCTTCAGCTAAACCTTTATAATCATCTAATTTAGATGTTGCCTTTTCAACATCTGCAGCATAATTACAATTATCACAATATGCAATATCTGATTCACCAACATCAGATAATGCCATAAATTGATGAGAACCATTACCACCAATATTTCCTGTATCAGCTAATACTGGTTGGAATTTTAAACCAAATCTTGTAAATATTTTAGTATATGTATCATACATATTTTGATAAGATGCTTCTAATCCTTTTTCATCTTTATCAAATGAATAAGCATCTTTCATAATGAATTCTCTAGATCTCATTAAACCAAATCTAGGTCTAAATTCATCTCTATATTTTGTTTGAATTTGATATAGTGTAATAGGTAATTGCTTTGATGATTTAATTAAATCACGAGCCATTGAAGTAAATATTTCTTCATGAGTAGGACCTAAACAGAATTCACGTTCATGTCTATCCTTTAATCTCATTAATTCAGGGCCATATTTCATCCATCTTCCTGATTCTACCCATAATTCTTTTGGTTGTAATGCACTACATAATATTTCAATAGAGCCTGATTTATCCATTTCATCTCTAATAATATTTTCAATTTTATTTAATACTCTTACACCCATAGGTAAATAATTATAAACACCTGCAACCTCATTTTTTAACATACCTGCACGAAGTAATAAAATATGAGATGCAATCTTTGCCTCACTTGGTGCTTCCTTTAAAGTTGATATTAACATTTTACTTGCTTTCATAGTTGTTAATTCCTTTCATAATACGAAAAAAATTATATCATAATTTTAATATAAAATCTATGAAATCGTTATTATTTAACTAATTTTATAAATACCCGTATTTAGGATTTAACTACCCAAAATTTAGGATGAATACAATATTTTTGAC
>CAMOUB010000076.1 GCA_946626345.1 uncultured Caryophanales bacterium
AAAATAATTTGGTATAAAAATAATAAATATGAAATTGTGGAGGTCAAATAATGTTAACATTTGCACTTTCAAAGGGTCGTCTTGCTGATAAAATATTTAAAATGTTAAAGGAATTAAATATTTGTGATATTACAGTAGATGATGAAGATAGAAGATTAGTTATTACAAATGGAGATTATAGATTCTTTTTAGCTAAGCCATCTGATGTACCAACATTTGTTGATAATGGTGTTGCAGATATTGGCGTAGTAGGAAAAGATACTATATTAGAAGAAAATAGAGATATTACTGAAGTATTAGATTTAGGATTTGGCAAATGTAGAATGTGCGTTTGTGCTAAAGAATCTGATGGAGATTCTTTTAAATATAAATCTAATTTAAGGGTTGCAACTAAATACCCAAATATTGCAAAATCTTATTTTGATTCAGTCCATCAAAACTGTACAATAATTAAATTAAATGGTTCTGTAGAATTAGGACCAATCGTTGGTTTATCTGACGTAATTGTTGATATAGTTGAAAGTGGAAGAACATTAAAGGAAAATGGTTTAGCTCCAGTCATTACAATTCATGACTTATCTGCTAGATTAATTGTAAATAACGCTTCACTTAAGACTAAATATGAAGATATTTCAAAAATCATTAAGGGATTTGAAACATTAGTTAAGGAGAAGTAAAAATGATTGAAATTATTAAAAATAAAAATGAAATTGAAGATTTCTTTAAAGTATTAAAAAAACGTGGTGCTGTAAATAGTGGTGATTTTTCTAATACAGTAAAAGAAATTGTTAAGGATATTGAATTAAATGGTGATGAAGCATTAGAAAAATACACTAAGAAATTTGATAATCCTGATTTTGATATTAAAAATATTGAAATTAAAAAAGATAAATTAAAAGAAGCATTTGATTCTTTAGATGAAAATACAAAAAAGGTTTTAATTAGAGCTAAAGAAAGAATTTATTCTTATCATTTACATCAAAAAAGAGAATCATGGATGTATAAAGATGAAATAGGTGCATCACTTGGTATGAAAATTACTCCAATTGAAAAGGTTGGGGTATATGTACCTGGTGGAAAAGCAGCATATCCTTCATCTGTATTAATGAATATAATACCTGCAAAGGTCGCTGGATGTAAAACAATAAATATGGTAACACCTGCACCTAAGGGTTTAATTAATCCATTAGTTTTAGCTGCAGCATATGTAGCTGAGGTTGATTATGTTTATCAAGTTGGTGGTGCACAAGCAATTGCCGCACTAGCATTTGGTACAAAATCTATTGAAAAGGTAGATAAGATTGTAGGACCTGGAAATATCTTTGTTGCTCTAGCTAAAAGAGAAGTTTATGGTCTTGTTGGAATTGATTCAATTGCAGGTCCATCTGAAATTTGTGTTATTGCAGATTCTTCATGTAATCCAAAATATGTTGCTGCTGACCTATTAGCTCAAGCAGAACATGATGAAATTGCATCATCAACATTATTTATTACTGATGAAGGAAAAGCTAAAGAAGTAAAAGCTGAATTAATTAATTATTATAATAATGCAGAAAGAAAAGCTATATTAGATAAGAGCTTAACTAATTGTTCTAAAATTATTGTAGTTAAAGATATTGATGAGGCTATAAAATATGCTAATAGGGTTGCACCTGAGCATTTAGAAATTGCTGTAGATGAACCTGAAAAATATATAGATAAAATAAATAATGCTGGTGCAATATTTATGGGTCACTATAGTGCTGAATCATTTGGTGATTATATGTCAGGCCCTAACCATGTATTACCTACTGTTGCAACTGCAAGATTTTTCTCACCACTTGGTGTAGATGATTTTATTAAAAAGACTTCACTTCAATGCTTATCAAAAGAAGCTGCCTTATCTTTAGTAGATGATGTAGATTCATTTGCAAAGCTTGAAGGACTTACTATGCATGCCTTAGCTGCAAGAGTAAGAAAGGAGTAGTATATGAAATATATGAAAAAAAGCTTTACTGGTATGGTTCCATATCATTCAAAGCTTATTACTGATGGTATTATTTTAAATGCTAACGAATCTCCTATATTACCTCCTCAAAAAGTTTTAGATGAAATCAAAACTAAAATTACTAATATAGAATTCAATAGATATCCTGATATGGATGAAATTGAATTAAATAAAGCAATTGCAAAAAGATATAATGTTAAACCTGAAAACATATCATCTGGTGTTGGTTCTGATGAATTATTAGATGTAATTTTTAGAGCTACACTTGAACCAAATGATATTGTTTTAGGATTTAGTCCTTCATTTTCAATGTATAAGGTATTTGCAGAATTAGTTGGTGCAAAATATATCCCTGTATTTGGAGATGAAAATGGTATATTTAATGTATCTGATATGATTAAAGCAATTAAGGAATATAATCCCCAATTAGTTTTAATTTGTACACCAAATAATCCTACAGGACAATATTTTCAAGAAGATGAAGTAAGAAAAATTATTGAATCAACTGATGCTTTAATAGCTCTTGATTTAGCATATATTGATTTTGCTATTAAGGATTATTATTATTTAGGAATAGAATATGATAATGTAATTGCATTTAAAACATTCTCTAAAGCAATGGCTCTACCTTCAATTAGAGTAGGCTATGCTATATCTAATAAGGATAATATTGATATGATTGATGCAATTAAAGCACCATATAGTGTATCTACAATATCACAAATTATTGCTACAACAGCAATCAATAATTTTGACTTATATAAGGGTCAAATTAAAATGATTGTTAAAGAAAGAGAAAGGCTATATAAGGATTTAAAAGCATTAGGCTTTAAAGTATATCCATCTGAAGCTAATTTCTTATATGTTTTATTTGATGATAAATATAATGATGCATTATTAAAAAATAAAATATATATTCGTAAATTTAAAAGTGGAGTATATAGAATTACTGTAGGCTCTCAATATGAAAATGAAAGATTAATGGAGGTATTAAAAAATGAGACAAAGTCAAATTAAAAGGGAAACAAAAGAAACTAAAATTAATGTATCTTTAAATCTTGATGGTAAAGGCTTAGCAAAAGTTGATACTAAAATTGGCTTTTTTGATCATATGTTAAATACCTTAGCTAAGCATTCATTTATGGATTTAGATGTTAAATGCGATGGTGATATAAATGTTGATACACATCACTCAGTTGAAGATACAGGAATTGTACTTGGTGAAGCATTTAATGAAGCTATTGGTGATAAAGCAGGAATCAATAGATATGCATCTTTTACAATGCCTATGGATGATGCACTTGTAATGTGCGCTATAGATATTTGTGGTAGAGCATATTATGAATCAAATTGTCATTTTGATACTCCAAAATGTGGCGATTTTGAAACAGAAGTAACTGATGAATTCTTTAGATCATTTGCTGATAATGCTAAAATTAATTTACATTTCGTTATTTTAAGAGGAAATAATTGTCATCATATAATTGAAGCAATGTTTAAAGCATTAGCTAAATGCATCAGAGATGCAGTTAAAATTAATGATGAAATTAAAGGTAGCTTATCAACTAAGGGTGTGATCTAATGATAGCTATAATAGATTATGGTATAGGTAATTTAGGTAGTGTTAAAAACGCACTAGATTACTTAGGACTAGATAATGTTATTACAAGTGATAAAGATGTTATATTATCTGCAGATAAAGTAATTTTACCTGGAGTTGGTGCATTTGCTGATGCTATTAATACATTTAGAAATAGAGGTTTTGATGTTGTTTTAAATGAATTTATTAAAACAGGAAAACCTGTTTTAGGTATATGTGTTGGTATGCAAATGTTATTTGAATATTCTTATGAATTTGGAAAGCACAAGGGCCTTGGTATTATGAAAGGTGAAATTGTAAAATTCCCTGAATCAAAAGATAATTCATATAAGATTCCACAAATGGGATGGAATCAAATAGAAGTTATAAAGGATAATCCTTTATTAAAAGGTTTAAATGGTAAAGATGTATATTTTGTACATTCATATCATTTATCTAATAATCAAGATAACATAATAGCATATACAGAATATTCAGGAATAAAATATGGTAGTGCAGTAATGAAAGATAATGTATATGCATGTCAATTTCACCCTGAAAAATCGGGAGAGGTTGGCCTACAAATTTTAAGAAATTTTGGTGAATTATAATGAAATTATATCCAGCAATTGATTTGCATGAAGGAAAAGCAGTTAGATTATATAAGGGTGATTATGATAAGGTAACAACTTATGGTGATCCAGTTATGCAAGCAAAAAAATTTAAAGAAGAGGGTGCAACATTTTTACATGTTGTTGACCTAGATGGAGCTAAGGCTGGCAACTTTTTAAATTTAGAAGCATTAAAAGGAATTATTAATGAGGCTAAAATAGATTGTGAGCTTGGTGGTGGTATTAGAACAATAGAACAAATTGAAACATTATTAAATATAGGTGTTAAAAGAGTTATATTAGGTTCTAGTGCCTTAAATTTAGATTTTGTTAAAGAAGCAGTAAATAAATTTGGCTCTGATAAAATAGTAGTTGGAATAGATTGTAAAAATATGAAAATTGCAACTCATGGATGGCTAAATGAAACTGATATAGACGCAATTGATTTTGCTAAAAAATTAGAAAATATTGGAATAAAAACAATCATATTTACTGATATTGCAAAAGATGGAACACTAGAAGGAATTAATGCTAATCAAACTAAAATGTTAATTGATAATACTAAATTAGATATAATTGCATCTGGTGGTGCTAAATCATTAGCTGATATAGATAAAGCTAAAGAAATTGGCTGTTATGGTATAATTTTAGGTAAATCATTATATAGTAATCAAATAGATTTAAAAGAAGCAATTTTAAAATATGAGGATTAATTTATGCTAACTAAAAGAATTGTACCCTGCCTTGATTTAAAGGAAGGTAGAGTTGTAAAAGGAATAAATTTCATAAATTTAGTTGATGCAGGTGATCCTACTGAAACCGCAGCTGCATATTCAGCTTTAGGTGCTGATGAAATAGTGTTTTTAGATATAACTGCCTCATATGAAAAAAGAGGTATTCTAATTGATACTATTAAAAAGGCAGCAAAAAAGGTATTTATACCTTTAACTGTAGGTGGAGGTATTAGAAATCTTTATGATATTAAAGATATTTTAGCTGCAGGTGCAGATAAGGTATCTATTAATTCAACTGCAGTAAAAAATCCATCTTTAATTACTGAAGCATCTAAAAAATATGGTAATCAATGTATAGTTGTTGCTATTGATGCAAAGTGGAATGGTAAATTCTATGAAGTATATGTAAAAGGTGGAAGAGAGGCAACTGGCCTTGATGCTATTAAATGGGCTAAAGAGGTGGAAACATTAGGCGCTGGTGAAATTCTATTAACTAGCATGGATGCTGATGGAACTAAAAAAGGATTTGAGCTTAATTTAACAAGACAGGTATGTGAAAATGTATCAATCCCTGTAATCGCATCTGGTGGTGCAGGTTCAATGGAAGATTTTTATGATGTGTTTGTTAAAGCGAAGGCTGATGCTGGTTTAGCAGCAAGTTTATTCCATTATAAAGAATTAGAAATTAAGGATTTAAAAGAATACCTAAAAGATAGAAAGGTAGATGTAAGATTATGACAAAAAAAGAAATATTAGAAGCTGTAAAATTTGATGAGAAGGGACTAGTTGTTTGTGTTATTCAAGATTATCATGCTAAAAAGATTAGAATGGTAGCTTATATGAATAGAGAAGCATTAGAAAAAACTCTAGAGACAAAAGAAATGTATTATTTCTCTAGAAGTAGAAATCAATTATGGCAAAAAGGTGAAACTTCAGGTTATTTCCAACATTTAAAGGGATTATCTATCGATTGTGATGGAGATGCATTATTATTCCAAGTTGAACAAGTTGGTGGTATTTCATGTCATACAGGACATGCTACATGTTTCTATAGAGACTTAGAAGAAGATATTGATGTTTTAGTTAATAGAACTAAAATTGAAAAATCTGATATTGAATTATTCAATCTAGAAGCTACAATATCTGATAGAATTAAAAATCCAGTTGCAGGTTCTTATACAAACTATTTAATTGAAAAAGGAGAAAACAAAATCCTTAAGAAGGTTGGAGAGGAAGCAACTGAA
>CAMOUB010000077.1 GCA_946626345.1 uncultured Caryophanales bacterium
ATAGTGAATTAGATTTAATGTATTAACATAAATACCTGCTAACCATTCCATCATATCAATATATTTAGCTTTAACATCTTCAAAGTCTAGTGGACCATCACCTAAAACTGGCATGTATTTAGGACCAACTTGCATTGCCTTACCAGTTTTCTTGTCTTTCATTAATTCATCCTTACCACCATTGATTGCGTATAATAAGCATTTAGCAAGGTTAGCACGAGCTCCGAAGAATTGCATTTCCTTACCTTCTCTCATTGAAGATACGCAGCAAGCAATACAATAATCATCACCCATTTCAGGACGCATTAATTCATCTGATTCATATTGAATTGATGATGTTCTAATTGAAATATCAGCACAGAATGCTTTAAATCCCATAGGTAATCTCTTAGACCATAATACAGTCATATTTGGCTCTGGTGCAGGTCCTAGGTTATCTAGTGTATGTAATACTCTAAATGATGTTTTAGTAACTAATGTTCTGCCATCTGTACCCATACCACCAATTGATTCAGTAACCCATGTAGGATCTCCTGAGAATAATTCATTATAAGATTCAATACGAGCAAATCTAACCATTCTTAATTTCATAATGAAATGGTCAATAATTTCTTGTGCTCCTTCTTCAGTTAAAATACCATTTTTAAAATCTCTTTCAAAATAGATGTCTAAGAATGCACTATTTCTACCAATAGACATTGCAGCACCATTTTGATCCTTTACAGCACCTAAATAACCAAAATATAAGGCTTGAACTGCTTCTTTTGCAGTTTTAGCAGGTTCTGTAATATCACATCCATAAGATGCAGCCATTTCAGTTAATTGATGTAATGCTTTAATTTGTTCAGCGATTTCTTCTCTATCACGAGTCTTATCAGGAGTCATATCTCCATCAATTAAAGCCTTATCCATCTCTTTATGTCTAATTAAATAATTAGTACCATATAATGCAACTCTTCTGTAGTCACCAACGATTCTACCTCTACCATAAGTATCAGGTAAACCAGTTAAAATATGTGCAGTACGACATGCTCTCATTTCAGGAGTATATGCATCAAATACACCATCATTATGAGTCTTTCTATATTTTAGATAAAATTCTTGGATTGTAGGATCAATTTTATATCCATATTGTTCAGCAGCTTGAACAGCCATTCTAATACCACCATTTGGCATAAATGCTCTTTTTAGTGGAACATCTGTTTGAAGACCAACAATTTGCTCTAAATCCTTATTTATATAACCAGGCTTATGTGAATTAACTTGTGAAACAATTTCAGTATCACAATCATAAACTCCGCCTCTTTTTCTTTCTTCAGCCATATATCCTAATACAGTTTCCCAAAGCTTTTTAGTAGCATCAGTAGGTCCTGCAAGGAAACTTCCGTCTCCTTCATATGGTGTATAATTTCTTTGGATGAAGTCACGCACATTTACTTCATCGTTGCTCCATTTACCAGGAACAAATCCTTCCCATCCTTTAAACATTTAAAATAACCTCTTTTCAAAAATTCTAATTCTTCCCTCATTAGATTAAAGATAAATCTTTAATCAATGTTATTATACATTAACTCATTTTTATATTCAATATAATATTTAAATCTTATTAAGAATTATTCTTAATTAGGAAATATTCTTAATTTTTTTTAATTCTTTAATTTTACTATCTAACCATAATTCTAAAATTTCTTCTGGTTGATATCCTCTACAAGATACAAAGCATTCATCATTATACATTATCATAATTGTAGGTACCATTTTTATTTCATATTTTTCAACTAAAGGTAATGTTTCATTATTTACCTCAATATGAAATAAGCCACAATCATTTCTTGATTCAATCAATCTAGATAATATAGGCATTAATGTTAAGCAATTAGCACATGACTCACCTGAAAATTCAACAACATTAATCCCTTTTAAATATTCTTTATAATTATTTAAATTAAGCCACATCCTTTATCACCCCTAACAAATATTTAGCATGTCTAACTTCTTCTTTAGTAGGCTCTTTAATTCCATCTAATCTATACGGAATACCTAAATCTTTATATTTATGTATTCCCATAGTGTGATATGGTAAAACCTCTATTTTATCTACTGTCTTTAATGTATCAATAAATTCTTTTGTTTTAATTAAATATTCATCATTTAATGTAATTGTAGGTACTAATACATGTCTTATCCACATATGAATATTATTATCAGATAAATATCTAGCAAAATCTAATACATTCTTATTAGGCTTTCCTGTTAATTTAATATGCATATCATTATCAATATGCTTAATATCTAATAATACTAAATCTGTATATTTAATTAATTCATCAAATTTAGATAATAAATTTTTATCATCCTTATCAAAAATAATACCCGATGTATCAAGTGCTGTATGGATATTGTTCAATTTAAATTTTTTTAATAATTCAATTAAAAAATCTAATTGATATAGTGGTTCACCACCTGTAACAGTAATTCCACCACCATTTTGAAAATATCCTCTATACTTTAGTGCATCAGCTACTATTTCGTCTGTGTCAAATATTTGGGCATTATCAAATGTCCATGTATCAGGATTATGACAATATAAACATCTTAAAGGACATCCCTTTACAAATATAACAAATCTTATGCCAGGTCCATCAACTGTACCACCTGCAAAGAATGAATGTATCTTACCTTGCATAAATTCATCTCCTTTAAGCATATTAATTATATCATATATTTTAATATATGAATTTTTAATTTTAATTATTTTAAATAATACGTTTTCAAGAAAAATTAAAAGGACCTGCTGGTCCTTGAATTTATTCTTTAAAGCATTTTTCAATATCCTTAACTATATTTATATCTATCTTATTATCTAATGCCATATCATACATTATTTTAATAGAATCGTCATGTATAAATTTATCCTTATAGCTTCTTTTTTCAGTTAAGGCTTGATATATATCTATACAAGCTAACAATCTATCTTCAAATGATAAATCTTTTGCACTAAGGCTTTTATTATATCCTGATCCATCAAGCTTCTCATGGTGATGTCCTGCCCAAGATGTAATATCTTCTATTCCTTCTATTTTAGATAATATTAATTCAGTTGCTTTGGCATGATTTTTAATATATTCAAATTCTGTTTCACTTAATTTTCCTGGTTTTTCTAAAATATCATTATTAATAATTAATTTACCAATATCATGAAATGCTCCTGCAAAATAAAATCTAATAGCTTTGTCATCTGAAAAATTATAATATTTAGACATAATGTAGCATTTTTCTGCTACACCAAGAGAATGATTTTTAGTTATTGATGATTTATAATCTATTATTTTAGCAAAGAATAAACATATATTTTTAATCTCTTCATCAGTGTAGTCTAAAACATGAGATTCTAAATTCTTTTCTAAATAAGAAATTACACCCTCAGTTTGTAATATTTTAACCTCTTTATACGTAAAAGAATTTATTAATACATCTACCATATGCTTTGAAAATAATCTATTTTCTAATTTTTTTATTTTTATAATCGCATCTTTATATTCTTTTTTTGATATATTTTTTAAATCAAATAAAACATCCATCATATCAGCAATATGTATAATTTGAGCCATTTCATTTGTTTCATAATCTTTTTTCTTTAATGGACCAGACCCATCTGCATTTTCGTGATGATACAAAATAACATCTTTAACATCTGTTTTAAAAGGTATTAATCTAATATTTTCTTCTCCAATAACATTATGTCTTGGTAATGATAAAAAGCCATTTCTTAATTTAGTAATATCTTCTTCATTTGATAATTCGTCATAATCAAAAAATTTACCTTCATTGTATTCTTCTCTTACATATTCAGTAAATGCATTATCATGTAAAATAGCAAGACCAACTAAATCATTTAGTTTATCGTTAGGATAATTTAAATATTTACCCATAAAATAAGAAATAAAAGCTACATGCTTACCATGCTCATTTGAAATACCACCCATTTCATATTGGACTGTATCTAATGCAAAAGATAGGGCATATAGTGTGTCCGTCAAATTTAATTTCATTTTTATCACCGCTCTTGTTAATACTATTTTAACATAAATAGAAAATAAAAAAAGCATATTTCTATGCTTTCAATTTATAATTGATCCATTTAACAGAATATTTAGCCCAATCAGAATAATATAAATTTAATTTTTCTTCTTTACCATCTGAAGTCTCTTCTGTACCTAATGATAAGCCATGTCCTCCTGATGGGAATGCATGATATTCAGCATTGCAATTAGCTTTTTTATAAGCTTCAAGCAATAATAATGAATTCATTACATTAACTGCCTCATCAGTAAATGTACCAAATAAGAATAAATCAGGTGCACCCTCTTTAACTTCCTTTTCAAGAGATACATGTTTTAAAATATCTTTATTCTTATAATCTTCTTTTAATAAGAATTTAAATGAATCTTTATGAGAATATCTAGGATTTGATGTAACAACAGGATATGCAAGCATTAATAAATCAGGCTTAATACCATAATCATGTAGTGATACATCTAATATACAATGTCCGCCTGCTGAAAAACCTAAGCCAATAATCTTTGAGCATCTTTTATCAGCTTTAACTATTTTTAATACCTCAGCTAAGTATTTTTGTGGTAATGGATATTTATCTTCTATAGTTTCTCTATAATTAACTACAACTGCATGAAATCCATTAGCATTATAAAATCTAGCAACAGGAAGTGATTCTCTTTCTGATGTATATTTATATGCTCCACCAGGTGCAATTACTACTACAGGTCTTTTTTTATCATCAATGTATAATTCACGATAATAATTTTTTGTATTTAAAATATATTTTTTATCCATTAGTATTCTCCAATTATTATTTTATAATCATTTAATAATTTTAATTTTTCATTTTTTTCAAATTCATCTTTTATATTTGAAATAATATTATTAATAAAATTATATTTTTCCTTATAAAATTTTATAAATTCTAAAGGCTTTTTCTTTAATAATACAGGTCCATAATTAATCTCAAAATCTGTTAATTCTTGGTGTCCATATTTTGATATTATTATTTCATAATATTTATTAGAATCATATATTGCATATTCATCTATTATAGAAAAATTATTTTTGTTTAAAAATAATCTTACCTCTTTAGAATCCTTATTAGGTTCTAATATTAGCTTAGAATTCTTTATTTTATTTAATCCTTTATCTAATATATCTTTAATTAATATGCCACCCATTCCGGCAATAATACATGTATCAAAATCTAAATTAATATTATTAAATCCATCAGATTTAATTAATGTAATTTTATCTTCTAATCCAGATTTTATAATATTTTCTTTTGCCATTTTTAATGGTCCATCTGATATATCTGATGCAATACCTGATTTAACATTATATTTATTTATAGCAAGTGTTAAAACATATGCATGATCACAGCCTAAATCTAATAAAGAATTGCTTCCCTTGGCTAGGGAAGCAAGTAATTCTATTCTTTGCATATTAGTGTTTAATCATAAAGTCTCTTAATCTCTTAGAACGAGATGGATGCTTTAACTTTCTTAAGGCCTTTGCCTCGATTTGACGAATACGCTCTCTTGTTACATTAAATTCTTTACCAACTTCTTCAAGAGTTCTTTGACGACCATCGATTAAACCAAATCTTAATCTTAAAACTCTTTCTTCACGTTCAGTTAATGTAGCTAAAACTTCATCTAATTCTTCTCTTAATTTCATCTTAGCAGTATATTCATATGGATCTAGGGCATGTGGGTCAGAAATGAAATCTCCAAGTGAAGAATCCTCTTCTTCACCAACAGGTGATTCAAGTGAAATAGGCTCTTGAGCAATACGTTGAATTTGTTGAACCTTTTCAACAGTTATATCCATTCTTTCAGCAACCTCTTCAGGAGTCGGTTCACGGCTGAATTCTTGAACTAATTGTCTTTGGATTCTAACAAGCTTATTGATTGTTTCAACCATATGAACTGGAATACGTATAGTTC
>CAMOUB010000078.1 GCA_946626345.1 uncultured Caryophanales bacterium
TTCCACCACATAATTTAGGTGAAGTAATTGATGGATGTGTTGCATTAATTAGAAACCCTGGTTTAACATCAGAAGATTTAATGGAATATATTAAAGGTCCTGATTTCCCTACAGGTGGTTTAATCTTAGGTAAAGAAGGCTTAAGAAATGCTTATTGTACAGGTAATGGTACAATAATTATTAGAAGTAAAGCTCATATTGATGAAATGGAAAATGGTAAGCATGAAATTGTTGTTACTGAAATTCCATATGGTATCAATAAGCAAAGAATTTTAGAGCGTATTGCTCAAGTTGCAAAAGATAAAATAATTGATGGTATTACAGATTTAAGAGATGAATCTTCAATGGCTGGTTTAAAGATAGTTATTGAATTAAGAAGAGATGTAACACCAGAAGTTATTTTAAATAGCTTATATAAATATACACAGCTTCAATCAAGCTATGGTATGAATATGGTGTGCTTAGTAGATAATAGACCTGTCGCTATTACATTACATGATGCCTTAGATGTATATATTAAGCACCAAATTGATGTTATTACAAGAAGAACTGAATTTGACTTAAAGAAAGATCTAGATAGAATTCATATTATTGAGGGCTTATTAATAGCTCATGATAATATTGATGAAGTAATCCATTTAATTAGAAATACTAAAGATGGAACTGAAAAAGAAAAATTAATGACTAGATTCAATTTAGATGACATTCAAGCACAAGCAATATTAGATATGCGTCTACAAAGATTATCTGGTATGAATTATGGTAAGCTTGTTGAAGAAAGAGATTATTTAAATGAAGAAGTAGCAAGATTTAGAGAAATCTTAGGTGACATTAATAAGAAAAATGAAATTTTAATTCAAGAAATGCTTGAAATTAAAGATAAATATAATGATGAAAGACATTCAGAAATTGCCCTAGATACTGCAATAAATATTTCTAATGAAGACTTAATAACAAGAGAAAATGTTATTGTTACAGTAACTAATAAGGGTTATGTAAAGAGAATGAAACAAACTGAATACCAAGCTCAACACAGAGGTGGTACAGGTATGAATGGTATGAAAACTCACTCAGATGATGATGTTTCAATGATTGTACCTGCATTCAGTCATGATTATTTATTATTCTTCACTAATTTAGGTAGAGTATATGCTCAAAAGACATATTTAATACCTGAAGGTACAAGAACATCTAAAGGTACACCTTTAGTAAATGTATTTGAATTTAAAGAAGGAGAAAAACTTCAAACCCTTGCAACTGTTAAGTCATTAGATGACGATACATTAAATCTATTCTTTGTTACAAGAAATGGTACAGTTAAGAGAACAAAGCTATCAGATTTTAAAAATATTAGAACATCAGGTATTATAGCAATTAACTTAGATGAGGATGATGAATTATTTAAGGTCTTCCTAACTGATGGAAATAAGAGTATAATACTAGGTGCATCTAATGGAAAGGCAATTAAATTTGCTGAATCTGATGTAAGATGTATTGGTAGATCTGGTGCTGGTGTTAGAGGTATGCTATTATCTTCAGATGAAAAGATTATAGGTGCTTCAGCAGTTTATACAGATGAAACACAAATTTTAGCAGTAACATCACATGGTTACGGTAAGAGAAGCTTTGCTTCAGAATATCGTTTACAACAACGTGGTGGTTCAGGTGTTAAAACTGTTAATGTAACTGAAAAGAATGGTAATTTAGTTATGCTTGCATCAGTTACAGATGATAATGACTTAATTATTTCTACTAATAAGGGTACAGTTATTCGTATGCATGCATCTGATATTTCTATATCAGGTAGAAATACTCAAGGTGTAATATTAGTTAAGATTAGAGATAATGAATATATAGCTAATATTGCTGTTGTAGATAAAGAAGAAGAAAAAGACGAAGAAGTACTAGAAGGTCAACAAGAGGAAGCAGAGAATACAAAAGTGGAGGAATAATCTATGAAAAAAAGTAATATATTTACCATAGGTTTAATTTCATTATTAACAATATTTTTATCATCATGTGGAAAAGGCTCTGATGATGTAAGAAAAATGGATCCATTCGATGTAGTAATGAGTATATTCTTTGTATTAATATTAGCTTTTATTGTAGGAATTATTGTCTATATAATTGTTCATCATTATAGAAATAGATAATTTTAAATCCAGTGATTAAATTCACTGGATTTAATTTTTATTTATTGAAAATAAATAATATTCATTTTATACTATTAAAAAAGGTGGTGATTCAATTGGAAAAAATAGGTGTTAGAGATTTAGCATACTTTATTCACCAAAGTGGTGATTTAACAACTGAATTCTTTTCTAACCATGATATGCTAGTTGGATCACGTGCTCATGATTTCTTACAAAGTCAATATTCATCACTAGATAAGGCTGAATATTATATTAAAAGAGAAATATCATATTTAGGAAAAACATATATATTAGATGGTTATATTGATGGAGTTCTAAACGAAGACGAAACTATAATAATTGAAGAAATAAAATCTACTACAAAAGAATTAGATGAAATAACTATTGAATATCATAAAGAGCATTTAGCACAGGCAAAAATATATGCATACTTATATGCCTTAGAAAATAATATGGATGTAATTAATATTAGATTAACCTATATAAGTGTTATAGATTATGATGTTAAATCATTTGATATGATTGCCAAATTTGACGAATTAGAAGATTTTACATTATCTACCCTAGAAGCATATATATCATGGTTAAATATGCTTGATTCTAGTAAAAATGATAGAAATGAAACATTAAAAACAATTAAATTTCCATTTGAATCTGAGCGTATGGGCCAAAGGACTTTAATGAAAGCAACATATAAGGCCTTAACTAATAATGAAATATTATATTGCATTGCTCCAACAGGAATAGGTAAGACAATGGCAACAATGTTTTCTGCCTTAAAAACATTAAATGAAAATGATAAATTATTCTATTTAACAGCTAAAGGTAGTGGTAAAAATGCACCACTTGATGCGATTAGAATATTAAAGGATAAGGGTTTAAAAATAAAAGCAATAGATATTACTGCAAAAAAGAAAATATGTAATGCTAAAATGGGACACTGTAATCCTGATGAATGTCCTTATACAAAGGATTATTTTTCTAAATTAAATGAAGCAACAAAAGAAATTTTCTCTAAATATGATATATATAGTGAGGATGTAATATTAGAAATAACTAATAAATATAAAATTTGTGCTTTTGAATTTAGCTTATATTTATCATATTTTTGTGATATTGTAATTGCTGATTATAATTACGCATTTGATCCTTCTGCAAGATTAATAAGATATTTTGAAGATGATGCATATAAGCCTAAGGTTTTAGTAGATGAGGCCCATAATTTAGTTGATAGAAGTAGAGATATGTATTCTGCAAATATAACTGAATTAGATATAAGGACATTAAGAAAATATTTAAATGGATATAAGCCATCTATTAGAAATGATTGTAATAAAGCACTTGAAATATTAGATTCATATAGAGAATTTTTAGTAGATAGGACAACTATATTTGAAAATAGTATGAATCATGATTTAAATGTAATATTAAGAAATATATTTCAAAAATGTGATCAAATCTTTGAAGAAAATAAAAAGATTAAGGATAAGGATATCGCATTAGAATCATATTTTAAAATAATGGATTTCTTAAATATATCTGAGATTTTTTCAGAAAATCATAGAGTAATAATAAAATTAATAGATGATAAAATATCTATTACTTATTTTTGTCTTGATGCATCTAAATTTATATTAGAAACAATTAAAGAATCTATATATGGAATAGTATTCTTTTCAGCTACATTATATCCAATAGAATATCATGCTAATTTAATTACAGCAGGAGAAGGTAAATTTTTAGAATTAGATTCTCCATTTGATCCTAATAATTTAGATATAATTATTAATTCTAGTGTATCAACAAAATATAAAAATAGAATAGATTCTATTGATTCAATAATAGAAGCAATAGAGGTTGTAACTGAATCAAAAAGTGGCAATTATATTGTATTTTTCCCATCTTATCAATATATGAATATGGTTTTAGAACAAATAATTGATCCTAATTATGAAATCATTATTCAAAAAAATAATTTAACAGAGCTTGAAAAAAATGAGATAATCAATAAATTTAAAACAACAACAAACACTAAAGTAGGATTTTTTGTTATGGGAGGAGTATTTAGTGAAGGTATTGATTATATAGGTGATGCCTTATCTGGTGTAATTATTGTTGGTGTAGGACTTCCTTTAATATGTGATGAAAATAATTTATTAAAAGAATATTATGAATCAACATATAATAATGGATTTAACTATGCATATACATATCCTGGATTTACAAAAGTAATACAAGCTGTAGGAAGAGTTATAAGAGATTATAATGATAGAGGTATTGCCATATTAATGGATGAAAGATTTGTATATAATGAATATCAACAATTAATGCCAAAGCATTGGCAAAAAAGAAAGGTAATAACTAATACTTATATGTTAAAAAAAGAATTAATTATTTTTAATAAATAAGTGTTATAATAAAAACATAAAAATAATATAAGAGGTAGAATATGGAAAGTGATAAGGTAGTAGAGTGGATTAGAAATTATTTTAATGAAAATGGAAAAGGCTGTAAGGCAGTTATTGGTATATCAGGAGGAGCTGATTCATCTGTTTGTGCAGCACTATTAGTAAAAGCATTAGGTAAAGAAAATGTAATTGGTGTATTAATGCCAAAAGGAATTCAACATGATATTGATGTATCTAATGCAGTTGTAAATCTACTTGGAATCAAACATTATGTTATAAATATAGAAGAACCAGTTAATAATTTAAGAGAAATAATTGGTAAAGAAATGGATTTAGATCCTGACAAATATGATGTATATAAAACTAATACTCCAGCAAGAATTAGAATGACTACACTATATGGTATTTCAGCAATAGTTAAAGGAAGAGTATGTAATACTTGTAATCTATCAGAAGACTGGGTTGGATATTCTACAAAATTTGGTGATGCTGCAGGTGATTTTTCACCAATCTCTGATTTTACAAAAACTGAAGTTAGAGCACTAGGTAGAGAACTTGGCTTACCTTCATTTATTGTAGATAAAACACCAGAAGATGGAATGAGTGGTAAATCAGATGAAGAAAAGCTAGGATTTAGCTATGAAATATTAGATAAATATATTAGAACTGGTGTTTGTGAAGATAAAAAGATTAAAGAAAGAATAGATTATTTAAATAAAATTAATTTACATAAATTACAATTAATGCCTAAATATGTAAGGAAATAGATATGAAACAATATAAAAAAGGATTAATCTTAGGAAGATTTCAAATGCTTCATAAGGGCCATGAATATATTATAGATAAAGCATTAGAATTATGTGATAGTGTTTTAGTATTAATTGGTTCATCAGATAAATCAAATACTATAGATAATCCATTTGATTATGAATTAAGAAAATTCATGCTAGAAGAAGTATACAAAGATAAAATAAAAATAGCACCACTTCCTGATTTAGGTGTAGGAAATGTTCCTGCATGGGGTGATTATGTCTTAGAAAATGCTTTAAAATTAGATGGTTATCCTGATTGTATAATCTTTGGTATAGAAGCAAAATGTGATACTTGGTTTAATGATAAAGTAAAAGAAAAAATTAATTTTATTAAGGTTGATAGACAAGATATAAAAATAAATGCTTCAACATTAAGACAATATATGTATGATAATGAATATGATAAATGGAAAGAATTTGTAAATCCTGTATTATATAAATATTATAGTATGTTAAGAATTAATTTAATGAAAGCATATATATCTCCCTCTAAACCAAAAATTACTATAATTGATGATGATTAATATGTTATAATAATAAAAACGAGGGTGCGCCAGTTCGGTTCACTTAACATAGTCGGTGGGAGTCCGACCTAGAAA
>CAMOUB010000079.1 GCA_946626345.1 uncultured Caryophanales bacterium
TTTAAAATAATATCTTTAGATACTACAATGACTGAATCCCTTTCTTCTATTGATGTCATACCTGATGGAATAATTATTTGATGATTTCTTATAATACCACCAATTAATATATTCTTTTTTAAATTTAAATCCTTTAATTTTATATGTAATACTTTGGCAGATGGTGATGCAACAAATTCTGATGCTTCAACCTTATTATCTACTATTTTATGTAGCGTAATAATATTATTTCCACCAGTGTTTGCAGTTGCTCTTATATAAGATACTATTTGGTTTGCAGCAATTTCTTGTGGGAATATTACTGATGCCATTTTAATAGATTCAAGTAATCCTGCAAAAGATGCTTTATTAACCTTAGTAATAATCTTACCTACATTTTGCTTATTAGCATATAAAGATATAATAATATTTTCTTCATCTTTACCTGTTAAGCATACTATAGCGTCAAAGCCTTCAAGGCCTTCTTCTTTTAATAGATTTTGATCAGAACCATCACCTAATATAACATTAGCCTTACTATGAGCTTGTGCCATAACCTCAGCCTTATGAGGATCTACTTCAATAACCTTAACATTATAATTATTTTTGATTAAGCCATCTACTAAATAATGGCTTATTTTAGATGCTCCAATGACTAAAATATTTTTCATATTTGTACTTGATAATCCAAGCTTTGATACGAATACCTTAGATTGTTCTTCTGAAGATATGACATATATTTTATCTTGTCCTTGAATTACAAATTTACCATTTGGAATAATAACTTCATTTGCTCTTTTAACCGCACAAACTAATATTTGTACTCCAAGCTTTGAATTTATTTGCATCATAGACATTCCAACAAGTGGTGATTTATCTGAAATATAAAATTCAGTAATATCAGCACTACCATGTGCAAATGAATCTACTCTTAAGGCCTCGGGGAAATTAATGATTCTTAAAATTTCTCTTGATGCTTCAAGTTCAGGATTAAAAGTACGTGTTATTCCTAAAGCACCTGCCATTAACTCTATTTGCTTTGTATATTCATGGCTTCTAACACGAGCTATAGTATGTATTGCCCCTAGCTTTTTAGCAATTAGGCATGCTAGCATATTAGCCTCATCAGAGTCTGTTACTGCTATAAATATATCTGCTTTATCTACACCTGCAGTCTTTTGAACCTCATAAGATACACCATTACCATTGATACCCATAACATCATATCTGTTGATGCTATCTTCAATTACTTTTACATCATCATCGATAATTATAACCTCATGATTTTCATGACATACATGTTTAACAATTTCGGCGCCCATTTTACCAACGCCTACTATTACAATTTTCATTTAATCACCATCTACTTCTTTAAAATATACAATTTATTATACCACAATTAACAAATGATTTCATTTATATATATAAAATCTCTAATTTAAGAATTAGAGATCTTTTTTTAACATTAACTATTTAAGTTTTACAACTAATGTTTCAATTTCACTAGATGTCATACCCATTTTTAATAAATAATTTTTAGTACCACTAACTATATCTACTTTATTAGGGTCTCCATTACATATAAATTCTAACATTGAATCAACATTTCTCTTTTTAATAACATCATATCTTGAATCACCTTTAATAATTCCATAATAATTTTTATACGTTAGCATATAATCATCTACTATTTCTTTATATGATGCACCCATTAATGCTTCTAAAACTATACATACAAATCCTGTTCTATCTTTACCTTCAAGACAATGAACTAAATATGGACCATTACTTGATGCCATATTTTTAAATCCCATAGCTACCTTTTGTCCAAATTCATCTGACATATAATTCATGTTTAAAGCTAGAGGCATTACCTTATCATCTTTAGCAAATGATAAGAAAAATCTTTTTTTAGTATATAATTCTTTAAAATATGGTGAATCAAAATCATCTTGTTCCATATAACCTTTAATCTTTTCATCAGTATCAGCTAAATTTAAAATAAAATTAACATTAGCCTTTTCCATTAGTGTATCAGTATAATGTGCACGCTTATGCTTATTATCACATGGACTTGCAGAACGGTATAATATACCTTCTTTTATATTGCCAACCTTAATATTTCTAAAATTAGCAAATTCTTCATCAGTTTCATATTTTTCTCTTTCATCATAATAATGAATATCTGATGCCTTTTGAATATCTAGATATTTCTTCTTTTTCTTTAATGTAACAGTTGCAGTATCATCATCTTTTAATTTGCCTATTTGCCATAAATCATCACCATAATTTAGGGTAGCTTTAATATATGGATATCCAGGATATCCTACTAATAATGATTTACCTGCGTCTACATAATAGCCATTATAATATGGTTGATCTAATAATTCATAGCCATTAGAGAATTTGATATCTACGCTATCTCCATATTCAAATCCTAATTTATTAAAATCATCAATAGTATATTTAATATAAATACCACCAAATTCGGATTCACTTTCAATAGCTACATCCTTAATTTGTAATTTTTTATTTGAACATGATGCAAATATAAATATAGAAGCTACTGCTAAAAAGAAACTAAAAATCTTTTTCATTCAATTCACCTCTTTTTAAATTATTAAAATCTAAAATTACAATTTATATTTTTATTATACTAATTTCTTACATAAATGTAAAAAACTATTATTTATGTTCATCTTTTTTAATTAATTTTAAATTAACATGACAATATCCATTAGGATTTTTATCTAAATAATCCTGATGATATTCTTCTGCATTATAGAAATTTAAAAGCGGTAATATTTCTATTTTATAATCTTTATTTAATACCTTATCAAAATAATTTTTAATAATATCTTTTTCACTATTATCTAAATAATAAATACCACTTCTATATTGATGACCAATATCTTCTCCTTGTTTATCAATTGAATATGGGTCTACAAATCTTAAAAAATGCTCTAATATTTTTTCTAATGAAATAATAGCATTATCATATACAAGCTTTAATGTTTCAGCATGTGTTACAAGATGCTTTTTCAAATCCTCATATGTAGGATTTTTAGTATCTCCATTAGCATAACCAACCTCTGTATCAATTACACCTTTTAGGTTTTTATAATACATTTCAACGCCCCAAAAGCATCCGCCAGCAATATATATTTCTTTTTTCATTTTAAACACCATTCCTTTATACCATATCATTATATCATTAATATATTTTAAGTAAATTGAAACTATATTAATAATTAAAAAAACTGTTGATTTAATAGTCAACAGTTAAAAATTTATAATAAATTTTCTAATTCTTTTCTTTTTTCTCTAATAAAACTAAAAGGGCCTCATCCATATATGAAGCCGTATTAAAATATTTACTTTCCTGCTTATTTATGAATTCGCCCTACTATTATTAGTTTTCTTCGCTTATTTGTTTAGCAAGCTCTAATATATCATTACCGTACTTATTTTTACCCATTTTAATAAGCTTTTTATAAATAGGGTAATTAATACTTACACCTGCAATACCAATAACTCCAATTACAATTCCTAATATAAACCATAATTGTGACCCATCACCAATAACCTTTAATGTATAGCACATTCCAACGCCTAATACTAATGACATAATTATTCCAAATGTAAAGCTAAATATATTAGCTGGCGTTTTTGCCTTAGCATCAAGTTTATTTAATGCAATAACCTTTCTTGTTTCCTTTGGTGCATACTCACTTGCTATTTTTTCTGCATAAGCCTTATCAGTGTTCATTTTTATTTCCTCCTTAAATTTACACCTAAATTGTAAATTCGTTTTAGGAATAAATGAACAACACAAAATATAAAAAGTGTTGATTTGTAATTTTTTTAATATTTTAAAGTTGTTAATTAATACATTTTTTCACATTCTAATAGCATTATATAGTTAATTACATCACATCATAAATCTAATCTAAAGCTCCAATTATTTACTGTTCTATCTTTATATTTAAGAGTTTCTTCTTTAATTAGTGAAAAACCATTATTAATATAAAAATTGACATTATGCTTTGCATTAGTTGTAACAGTTAAAAGTTTACCATTTTTTTCTTTAACAAAAGGTATTAAAAAATTATTTATAGCATCTGAACCTATACCTTTACCTTGATATTTTGAATCTACTACTAAAAAGTATAAATGCCAACGTGGCTCTTTAATGCTTTTAACAACATACTCTGTTTCATCAGAAAGCTTAAGAAATTTTAAAGAATTGGATAACCCAAGCTTTAATATAGGTTTTATACCACCACATAAAACATAATCCAAAAATCCTACAGGCTTATCAGTAGGGGCATCTATAATAACTAAATCAATAACATTACCATTACTAATTCCTATATAACATTCATTTTTACGAATTGTTGCTTTAAATAAAGATTTCATAAAAGAATTATAAAATTTATGAAATTTTTCTTCTGTTTTAAAATCATCCTTAACAATATCAAAAAGTGGATAATTCTTAAAAGCTTCAACAAAGATATTTATTACTTCTTTTTCATAAGAAGAATTATATTTCTTATATTCAATTGCATTAATTGTATTGTTTTCCATATTTAATCTCCAGTATAACTTAATAATTTATATAACTCTCTTAATTTTTGCTGGATTAACTTCTGTTTTTTCTTTTATTTCATAATTTATATTAATATTTTTTAATTCTTGAATAAATGAATTAAAATACTCTTCACTTTCAATATTTTGAATAAAATCAAGATAAAATTTATTATTTACTGCAGCAAGTTCAATTAATACTCCTATTCGTACATTAGCAATAGTAACGAAATCTGTGATATATTTTTCTGCATCACCAAAATTAGCTTTACCAACGTAACTCAAGCTTGAAGTAATTAAACTTGATGTCTTTTGATTAATAGTTTCTACTAATTGTTTTATTACATTATCATCTTTAAGTTCTGATAAAATAGTTAAAATCCCAACATATTTATTTAATAATATATCCGCATTTTCTGGTTTAATTGTACTTTTAATATTTTCTCTTAATTCTTTAATTGCTTCTTCTAAAGATATATCATCATTATATTTATAAAGTATACTACCAACTAAGCAATTATGAGCAAGTGGAGTATTTAATACTTTTCATAAATCATAACATAAACTTAATCTTATGTCATATTCACTATCTTTATTTAGCTTATAAATAGTTTTACCTAAAAGAATCAACATTAGTGTTCCTGGGGAAGCTTTAAGTGTCTTTGCAATATCTAATAGTTCTTTTTCTTCAATAATTAAATGCCAATGTGTTTTATTCTCCTCATCAGCATTCTTAAATAAACTTAAAGCTGGTTCCATAACAACATTTTCTATCTTAACTCCCTTATACTTTAATAGTGGATCAATATATTCTTCTTCACTAATATCATCCTCAACTAATCTTATATTTTCTTTAGATAAATTAAGCTGGTATGCATTACTTATATAATAATATAAAAGTGTTCTAATTACTTCATATGCTGTATTACCATCAGCTATAGCATGTGACATATCATATGTTATATGCTTATCATCATATGAAAAAGCCATAAAATGATAATTAGATTCTAAAGAATTTAATAATACTTCTTTACCTCTTTTTTCTAATACTATTTCTCTATCATTTTTTATAAAATAAAAGCCTTCATCGTCTTTCTTTAATTCAATACATAAATATGGGTATCTTTTTTGAATCATATTTATTGCAAATCTTAAACTTGAAAACTTAATATTATCCTTTAACTCGATAATAAATCTCATAGTGTTTGGATAATCATCAGTTGGCGAATAAATCATTCTATATTCTGAAAACAATCTTGTTTT
>CAMOUB010000080.1 GCA_946626345.1 uncultured Caryophanales bacterium
TCTCTTTTTAAATAGATTTGTGCACCACCACAATATTTAGATAATCTTTCACAATGATATACTGGTGTAGGTCTTCCTTGGAATTCCTTTCTTATTCTTCTTAATTCATTAATAAATTGAGAAGAATGACATATTGTTTCATAAGCCTCAGTTATTTCTTTAAATGCTGGCTTTAATTCCTCTGGGATATATGCACCACCATAATTCTTAAAAAATCCATTATCATCTGGATAATTCTTTAGATATGTTTCAAAATCTACATCTTTAATTTTCATTTTAATTATACTCCTTTTAAATCATATGCTTATTATATCACAATAAAAGGGCTAATTAAATTGATTAATTTAAATTAGCCCCCGTTATTACTATTTTTCTACTAAAAATGTGATATCAGGAATCCTACATGAATCAGATTTAATTTTTAATTTTCCTTCTCCGATTATTCCCTTTGATTTAATATATATACCACTATATCCACCCTTAAAAGATACAACGCTAGGTCCTATCAATTCAATCGCTCCTGATGTTTCAACTTCATATGGTTCATTATAATAAGATAATAAATTATCATTTTGATCTACAGCCTTTAATCTAATTAATGATACATCATATGAATTACCTTCTTTTAATATTACAGATGAAGGATTTAATTTAATTTTTACAGACATAGATTTAGATAATGTAATAGTTTTAAATACCTTATTATCCTTTATTCCTTCGAATTTATATATTATTTCATTACTACCCCAATTACCTACATATTTACCATATAGCTTATAACCCTTTTCATATGTAACATGATGGAATAGCATTAGCTTTAAAAACATATATTTATATTTAAAAGGCATTTTATTTCCATATTTTAATGTAGCCTTTAATACAGCTTTCATCATTTCAGATGTCTTTTTATCATATCCTTCTTTTACTTCTAATAAATTACCAATAAAATCATCAATTTTAATTGGACTATTAGGAATATATGGATATGGTGAATCAGATTTATGATATGTTTTAATTAATTCATCATTTCTATATAAATTTATAGAATCAGCATTTGTAAACGCATATATTTCAGATATTGTAGATGCGTTATAATCTCCAATATTTAAATTAGATGATAACATCAAATAATTTTTATTTCCTTGTGATGAATACAAATATGAAGAAACCTTAGGATTTCTAAACATATCTAATACGCCATGATAGCATATTCTATCTCCACTACCAAATTCCTTATGGGTATTATAATCATTCATACACCAAACAAAAAATCCTGTAATATCATCATCCTTATAAAATTCATTCATACCCTTACAAATTCTTAAGGCTTGTTTAGTTCTTACAAGCTCATTATCAAACATTTTAGTTGGATGCATATGACCATTAAATTCAGATACTAAATAAGGTATATCTTCTTTTACCACCTTTTTCTTAGGGGCAAGACCTCTTTTTTCTTTAGGGTCATAAAAATCATTATATGTATAAACATCTTCTAATACTTCACCAAATGTATAGCATCTAACTCCACCTGTTTGTCTTGTTGGATCTAAAGATCTTATTAATTCATTTGATTTTGAATAAAAATCATGATCATCAGGTGATTCATTAATTCTAGCACCCCAAAGAATAATTGATGGGTGATTTCTATTTTGCAATACCATATTTTTCATATTTTCTAATGCTTGTAATTTCCAGTTATCATCACCAATATATTGCCATCCTGGTGATTCTGTAAAAACTAATAAGCCTAATTTATCACACATGGATATAAAATATTTTGATTGCATATAATGTGATGTTCTTACGGCATTAACATTTAATTCATTTTTCAATATTTTAGCATCTAATTCCTGCATACTTTTAGGCATTGCATAACCTACATAAGGATATGCTTGATGTCTATTTAATCCAAGTATCTTTATTTTTTTATTGTTTAAATAAAAACCATCATTTAAAAATTTAACTGTTCTAAGCCCAAAATAATCTTCTAATTTATCACTACATACTTCTATTACTATTTTATATAAATTAGGATTATCTATATCCCAAAGTATTGGATTTTCAAATTCTATTTTAGTATCAGACACTAAAGATATGGGCTTTACATCTACTGAATTAATTAGTTTATCCTTAAAATATATTTTTATATTATAGTCATGAATTCTATTTAATGTAACAGATGATATAATATACCATTTATCATTATCGTTATATGGTTTAACAAAAACATCAGTACAATAAAATTCATCACATATATCTAAATATACATCTCTATATATTCCACCATATGTCAAATAATCTATAACATTTCCAAAAGGAGGAATGTTTAGACTTTCGTTTGAATCTACAACTACCTTTATTTTAATTTGTTTTTTAATATATTTAGTTATATCAACACTAAAAGAATCATATCCACAATAATGAGATATAACTAATGCATCATCAATATAAATATCTGATTTGTGAGCTACTCCTTCAAATGTTAAAATATAATTCTTATTTGAAAAAATAGAATCTATATTAATAATTTTTTCATATGTTGTTATTTTTTGATAATCTTTTTCATTAATATAATTATATGGTAATACACATACACTATGTGGAATACATACATTGCTTCTTCTATTATTATCAATGAAAAGCCAATCTTTGTTTAAATATATTCTTTCAATCATAATAGCACCTATCTCAATATTATTATATCATTAAAATTTAAAAATAATATATTTATAATATCAATTACTCAGTTGTGTAATATATGGTATAATATATATGGGTGAGATTATGGATAAGAGGATTATTAGAACAAAAAATAATATTTCTTTTGCATTATTAAAACTGATAGAGAAAAAATCAGCAAATAAAATTACAGTAAGTGAATTAGCTAAAGAAGCTAATATAGAAAGAAAAACATTTTATCTACATTATTCTTGTATTGAGGATGTATATCAAGAATTAGGTAAAACAATAGCGAATGATATTGAGTGTGAAGCAGATAAAATTATAGCTTCAAAGGATAATATGATTACAAATATTTTTAGTCATATTAATTATGTTATTAATAAAAATATTTATTTCTTTAGAGCAATATCTAAAAATGACTCATATTCATTTTTATTACATTCATTTGAAAATACATTATCTAAATGTATGAAGCGAATTGTTAAAGAAATATATCATATATCTAGTCCTAATATAGAATTATATACAGATTTCTATTCTGCAGGAATAATTAAGCTATATCAATCATGGTTAAAGGGTGATACTTCTTTAACTCAAGAAGAAATAACAAGGGTAATATCAAAAGCTTGCTTTATATCTATTGATGATTTAGCTAATAGACGATAATTGCTATTTGAAGTGAGGTGATTATTCAATATGGAAAAAAAGAAATTAAAAGTATTATTTCCATTTGTTGAAGCTGGTCTTGGTCATATTATGACTGAAAAATCAATATGTGACGCATTCGAAAAGAAATATGGACAATATTTCGAAATTATAAGAACTAATTTTTATAATGACATTGGAACAAAAAGTGCACACAAATTTGAAAAATTTATGTGTGATAGTGTTAAAAAATATAATAAATTTAATGTACTTGGATATCTATCTACATTCTTTTTAAAATTATTTGGAATGAGAATATCTAGTATGATGACTATGAAATATAGAATTAAAGGAGCATATAAAGATTCAATGAATTATATTGAATCTATTAACCCTGATGTTGTTATATCTACACACTGGGCAACTAATTATTATGCTTGGCATATGAAAAAAAGGCCATATACAGTAATGTATGTACCTGATTGTCATATTAATGCTTTTTTTAGATATTATTCTGATTTAACCTTGGTTTATACAAAAGAGGGATTACAAAAAGCAAAAAAACATGTAACTAGATTTAATGATGATAATTTAAAATTAACTGCTTGTGCTATTAGAGATGATGCATTTAAAATTAATTTATCAAAACAAGAATTAAGAAAAAAACTAGGACATGATGATAAATTCACTATCTATATTACAGATGGTGGATATGGAATAGGTATGGCTGAAAAACTATCTGAATTATTAATTAAAGAGGATTTAAATGTATCAGTTATAGTTGTATGTGGTAAAAATCCAGAACTATATCAAAAGCTTAAAAATATTAAAACTGGTAAAAATATATCCTTCTATCCATATGAATATATACCTAACGCAATTGAAATGATTGCATCTTCTGATATATATTTTGGAAAAAGCGGAAATGGGCTTATGGAAGCTGCATATTTCAATGTACCTATAGTAATAACACATTCAGCAAATAATATTGAAAAAAGAATTGCAGATCATTATGTTAAATATATAGGTGATGCAGTTAGAATATTTGATTCAACAAAATGCCTAGATTTAATTAAAAATATATTAAATAATAATTCAGAAACTTATGATAGATTAAAAAATGTTGTAATTGATAAAAATAATTTTGGTGGGGAAAAAATAGCAGATTTAATTTTTGAAGAATTAAATAAAAAATATCATATTAAATAATAAAAAGCCTAAGTTTTCTAGGCTTTTTATTATTATTCATATTTAAGCTTTAATCTATTTCTATTATATGATACTTCTACTTTCTTTCCTAAATATATAGGTAATGAAGGACTTAAATGTCCTATAGGACAATTTAATATAATAGGAAGACCTAAAGGTTCTAATACCTTTTTATATGCATCTATCATTGATACATTAAATGATTTATCATTATATCTAAATGATCTTCCTATAATGAATAATTTAACATTATCAAACCATCCTGCATATTTTAATTGTGTTAAGGCTCTTATTAGCATAATTGAATTTAAATCACATGATTCCATAAAGAATATAATTCCTTCTTCTTTATGCTTATTAATATATTCTTTAGTATTATCAAACTTTGTACCACATAATCCTACAAGGCAATCTAGGCATCCTCCAATTATTCTTCCCTTCACTTCTTTAGTATAATTAATTGGAATCATTTTAGTTTTCTTATCAAATTCATAATGATGTATTGGTTTAACATCATTATATTCTAATTGCCATTTAGGATATCCTACAAATTCTTTTTTGCCATTTATCATATCTAATGTATCTTTAGAATCATATTCTATAACACATAATTGTGGTGCATTAACACCATAAATTGATGGAATATCTAGCATTGTTGTAATTGTATAGGTTAAATTTGTATTATCAGAAAAACCTACAAATACTTTATTAGAATTCTTGATTATATTAAAATCAACATATTCTAATATTTCAACCATTAATTCGCCTCCACCAACGCTCCATACTATATTAGCATCAGATTTAAAAGCATCATTTATTTCTTTCGCTCTTAATATAGGAGTGTTTGAAGCAACTACTCCTTTTGCTTCATATACATTTTCACCAATTATATATTCATATCCTAATTTTGATAAATTCTTTATAGCTTTATTAAATCTTCTTTTATAATATGATAAGTTAACACCAAATGATGGTGCGACAAAATATATTTTTTTCATAATGCATCACCTTTTCAATTCTTATTATAATATTAATTTAATTTATTTTTTAATTATTTTTTAAAAACTTCTATATCTTAATGTCTATTATTATATAGGAGGATTTAAAAATGAAAAAAGATATTGTGACAA
>CAMOUB010000081.1 GCA_946626345.1 uncultured Caryophanales bacterium
TATAGAAAAGTATTTACAGAGGCAGGTATCGATCTATCATTCAACCAAGTTGTTATCAACCAAGCTTCTCCTACTAATTATAAAGTAACTAAGAAGATGAAAGAGGAAGCTCAAGATTTCGTTGATGAACAAAAGGAATTATCAAAAAATATGGATGGTTCTGAACATCTAGAAGGATAAAAAATAGCTCAGCATTGCTGAGCTTTTTATTATGCTTATGATAATTCAATTGTAAGAGTAGAAGCTAAATATAATAATATAGATACTTCATTACTTTGCCAAATTCTAGAAGTTCTTTCTAGGGCATACATTAAATAACCACAAATACCATTTTTATTTCTTAATCTTGTTATTAATGTAGAATTAATATTATATTTCTTTAAAGCTTCTGCTAAATTAACATCAATGCTTGCTAAATTAGAAGCAAAATATGTATTTATTAATTCATTTTTAAATTTAGCATTACTTAAATCTATATTAGAAGCGAAAGCCTTATTATCTTCTAAATTAATAATGTTTCCTTTATTATCTACATAGAAGATATAATCTAATCTTAAAGTCTTTTTTAAATATGCATTTGCATCCATTACCTTTGATTTGAAATCTACATTATTAAAGAAAGAAGATAAGATATTGAAAAATATTGTAGCTTCATCATCTTTAACCATTTCTTGGATTTGTAAATCTTTATGCTTTTCATGAACATAAATGATAAAGCAATTTCTACCTTTCATTTTTCCTCTATATAATGTCTTATCACACATTTGGAATAAATCGTCAAAATTTGTGGCATTTATAGGGTATGCAGCACTACCAACAGTACCTGTTATAAACGCATTTCCATTATTAAATTCATAAGTTTTTCTTAAAACTACACCATGAAACATTTGTTGATAGAATTTATGTATATCATCATATTCATTGTTATTAAATATGATAATTAAAAATTCATCTCCACCATATCTTCCGGCAATACCATTATCACCTAAGAAATTGATTAAATCATTACCAATGTTTTCTAATACAATATCTCCTGCGGTGTGTCCGTATGTATCATTTACATCTTTAAAATTATCTAAATCTAGAATAGATAATGTAAATTCAGTTTTCTCATTAATTAATTCTTTAATAAATTCTAGCATATATTTTCTACTAATTAATCCTGTTAAAGGATCAATCATATATTCAATGCTTATAAATTTATTAAGAGCTTTAAAATATTTATATTTTGAAAGTAATTCTTTAGTATACATATAAACACCTTTTCTATGAATAATATAAATATATCATATAAAATTATATAATATATTTCAAAATATTGAAATGTTTTTATTGAAATAATATAATTTATTTGGTGATAAAATGGTAAATCTTAAGAATGATTATAATACAATTGGAGATAAATTAATTTTAGAAGAATTAATTAATAAATGCTCTAATAAGTATGTTGGCTATGGAACAGATGAAGAAACTAAAAAATTAAATGATTTAGTTAAAAAATTATGTAATTTGGATGTTGATTCATATGTTTTATCAGGTGGTACTATAACTAATGTTATTGGCTTATCAGAAATGTTAAAATATCCATACGAGGCAGTTATAGCAGTTGATTCAAGTCATATAAATTTCCATGAGACAGGAGCTATTGAAGCAACAGGACATAAAATAATATATACTCCAAAAATTGGTGGAAAAATTGATATATCAAAAATAGAAGAAACATATAATAAGTTTACAGATAATCATATGGTATTACCTAAGGCATTATATATTTCTAACGCTACTGAATTAGGAGAAGTATATACATTAGATGAATTAAAAGAGATATCTAAAATATGTAAAAAATTAAATTTATATTTCTTTATTGATGGGGCAAGGTTACCTATTGCCTTAGTTGCATCAAAATATAATATTTCAGATATCGCAAGCTTAGCTGATATGTTTTATATAGGTGGAACTAAAAATGGCTTACCTTTTGGTGAATTATTAATAATAACAAATAATGAATTAAAAGAGCATTTTAATTATTTAATAAAAAATAGATTAGGAATGCTTGCTAAAGGCTTTATAGGAGCTATTATGTTTAATAAATATCTAAGTGATAATTATTATTTAAAATTAGCTAAAAGTGCTAATGATATGGCTGATTTATTAAGATTAGAATTAAAGGATTATATAATTTATCCAAATAATACTAATCAGGTATTTATTAAATTAGATAATAAAAAAATAGATGAAATAAAAGATAAGATAGCTTTTGAAATATGGGAAGAATTACACGGGTTTAAGGTTATTAGATTAGTAAGCTCATATAATACTAAAAAAGAAGAAATATTAGAAGCTATTAAAATTATTAAAGGATAAATATGACTATTTTAATTATTGCAAATGTATTATCCTTTATTGGAAATACATTATTCACATTATCATCAGTTTTTAAATCTAAAAAGAAGATACTTATATGCCAATCATCTAATTATATTTTGGCTATTATTTCTGAATTTATGACATCTGCATTTAGTGCGATGGTTCAAGAAGGAATGTCTCTAATTAGAAATATAATATTATTATTTGTTAAAACAAAAAATAAAATAGTTAAGCTTACAATTACACTTATTTGTGTATCAATATCTGTATGTGTAGGTATAATTATTAATATTTATTTTAGTAATAATGTTTGGTACGGATATTTACCTATAATGGGTACTATTGTATATTCAACTGCAGTAATATTAGCATTTATGATTAATATGTCTGAAATAAAGGCTGAATTAGTATTAAAAATAGGACTTGTAATTAATTCTATAATATGGTCTATTTATGGCTTTTATGTAAAATTATATCCAATAGCTATCTTTAATATTATCACTATAATAATTTGTATAATTTCTTTTATAAGAATTATTTTAATCCTAAATAAGGCTAAGGATGAGGAGTCTAAAATCTAAGACTCTTTTTTTTTATTTGTCTTTATGATAAAATTATTTAGAGAGGCATTAGTATGATTAAAATAGTTGTAGATTTATTAGGGGCAGATAATAGCCCAGTAAAATTAATAGATGGAGCCATTAAGGCAGCAAATGAAAATAAAGATATTTATTTATATGTTTGTGGTCCTAAAAGTGAATTAGAGGATTCACTTAAAAATGTAAAGAATAATAATTTAGAGATAGTTGATTGTAATACAGCTATAACTAATTATGATAAGCCTGTAAAGGCATTTAAGACAAAACCTGATTCATCTTTAGTTAAGGGTTTAACATTAGCTAAAAATGATGATTCTATAAGCGCATTTGTATCTTGTGGTTCAACAGGGGCTGTATTAGTATCAAGTGTTTTTGTATTAGGAAGAATTGGTAAGGTAAGACCTGCCTTATCTCCTATACTTGGTGGTAAGCATGATTTTTGTATAGTAGATTGTGGTGCTAATGTAGATACAAGAATAGATGAATTATTAGATTTTGCTAAAATGGGAAAAGCTTATATGGAAGCATATGGTATTCGAAATCCTAAAATTGCATTATTATCTAATGGCGCAGAACCTGGTAAAGGTAATGATTTAGTTAAAGAAGCACATGAGGCATTATCAAAAATGGAAGGATATAATTTCATTGGTAATGTAGAAGGAAAGAATATATTATCAAGTGATGCCCATGTTATAGTATGTGATGGATTTGCAGGAAATATAGCTTTAAAAACAATTGAAGGTACTGCAATACAAATTGTATCAGGCTTAATTGAATATGGTAAGAAAAATAACTGTATGGATGTAATAGGCGCAGCTGTAAATGATATTATGAATAAATTTGATTACAATACAAAAGGTGGAGCAGTAATGCTTGGAGTAAATAAGCTTGTAATTAAAGGACACGGTGCTGCAGTAGCTGAGACAGTATATTCAATTATTAATCAAGCATATATTTTAACAAAGAACGAATTGATTAAAAAAATAAAGGATAATCTAAATGATTAAAAATATTGTAAAAGATATTAATTTTTTAAAAAACATATCTGAAGATATGACACAAGATGATAAATATATCATTGATGATTTAAATGATACATTATTATTTAATAAATCTAGATGTGTTGGTATGGCAGCAAATATGATTGGATATTTAAAAAATGCAATTATATTTGAGGATAATAAAAAGAATTATCAAATAATGATAAATCCTAAAATTATTAAAAAAGAAGATAAATATGAAGCAGAAGAAGGCTGCTTATCACTTGATGGTACAAGAAAAGCTATCAGATATAAAAAAATAAAGGTTGAATATTTAGATGCATTATATAGAAAAAGAATCAAGACATTTACCGATTTCGAAGCACAGATTATTCAACATGAAATAGATCATTTATTTGGTATAATAATATAGAGATCTAAGGAGGGGCTTAAAATGAAAACAGATTATTTTATTAAAGAAAAAGATAATATAGTATTAGATCCATTAACTAATGTTTTATCTAGAAAATCATTTTATGGTTATTTTGAATATTTAATAAAAATAAATAAGCCTTTTACATTTTTCTTTTTAGATTTTGATGACTTTAAATCAATAAATGATGTTTTAGGCCATAATGCAGGAGATGAGGCATTAATTATTACAGCAAAAAGAATTTGTAGTGTAATTGAGTCTCATGGAGGCGTTGTAGGACGCTTTGGTGGTGATGAATTTATGGCCATAATTGAAGATTTAACTGTATATGAGGATGTATGGAGAATAGCAAGTGAGGTAAGCTCATTAATTAGAAAAGATAATGATATTAAAAATATTGAAAAGGCCTTACCTGCAGGAAGATTTACCCTAACTCAGGGTATAGCAAGATTTCCACTAGATGGTAAAACATTAGATGAAATCTTTGATGTTACAGATAGAGCCTTATATAGAGGAAAGCAAAAAGGTAAAAATTGCTTTATTATCTATAATCATGAGCTACATAAAAATATTTTCAAAGATAGAGAAATGAGAAATTTAGATACAAAAAGTATCATTGATTTTATTTTTGCAAATCTAAATGATAATTCTAAAACATTAGATGAAAATTTAAAGCATGTATCACAATTTATTGGTAGCTATTATAACGTAAGTATTATATCTAAAAATAGTGCTGGTAAATTTGAAATTTTATATTCTAATGGACAAATTAATAACGCTAAATATGTAGATGAAAAATTATATTTAGATTTAAAATCAAGTGAAATAGATTCTATGATTTATATGTATATCACAAGATTAAGTGATGTTCATAAAGAATTAAAGAAATTATTTGAAGAGCAATCTATTCATGCTTCTCTATTAATTCCTTGTGAAACTAAACAAAAGAAATATGGATATTTTAGAGTAGATTCAAAGCATGAAAGAATTTGGACAAAGGAAGAAAAAATAGTATTCCAAATAATCGCAAGTTTATATGCTTTAATATTAGAAATTAAAAATGAAAAATTTTAGTTAAACAGCCTCTTGGCTGTTTTCTTTGTATTTTATTTATATTAATAATATGTTATAATATTATTAACTAAAGGATGGTGTTTAAAATGAAATATGTAATTACTATTGGACGTGAATATGGTTCAGGTGGTAGATTTGTAGGAAGATTAGTTGCTGAAAGATTAGGAATTCCTTTCTATGATAGTGAATTATTAG
>CAMOUB010000082.1 GCA_946626345.1 uncultured Caryophanales bacterium
ATTTTGCATAGCCATCCTTGTATAGATTTTTAAAAATCCATTGTGTCCATTTATAAAATGACGGATCAGATGTTGCAATGCATTTATCCCAATCATAATCAAAGCCTAATTCTTTTAATTGCTTTGTAAATGTCTTAATATTTGCTTGTGTAAATCCTTCTGGATGATTACCTGTAGATATTGCATATTGCTCTGCAGGTAAACCAAATGAATCATATCCCATTGGATGTAATACATTATAGCCTTGCATTCTTTTCATTCTAGAAATGATATCTGTTGCTGTATATCCTTCAGGATGTCCGGCATGTAGACCTACACCTGATGGGTATGGGAACATATCTAGTGCGTAAAATTTAGGCTTTGAAAAATCCCATACATCTGTTTTAAATGTTTGATTCTCCTCCCAATATTTATGCCATTTTTCTTCAATTAACTTATGATTGTATTCTGCCATAATAATATAACCTCCAAAAATAAATAATACCTTAGGTATTATAACACAAAAGTATGTTATTTTATAGTAAAATTACTTTAAAATATTATAATTTATTATAATAAAACTAAAAAATGACCATTAAGTGGTCATTTTTAACATTTTTTATTCATCAGTTGGTAATCTTTTTCTTGGGTTTATAGATGATAAAATTAAACCTAAAATAGCAAGTATCATACCAATTATTGTAAATACATTAATTGCTTCTTTAAGTAATATTACTGAAGCTATTGTAGTTATTACAGGTGATATATAAATATATACAGATGTCTTAACTGCACCTATATTGCTTAAAGAATAATTCCATAATAAAAAGCATACACTAGATGCTAAAATACCTAAAAATAATATATTTAAAATATTTGTTGGATTTGTTAAGGCTTGGAAATTAAAATTGCATCTAAAGATAAAGAAAAATGGTATTAAAAAGATAAGTCCATAATACATTATCTTTCTTGTTACTCCTATTCCTTTATAACCTAAATCCCCGATTTTCTTAACAAAAACGCTATAAAAGCCCCACATTACCATCGCAAGTAATGCAAGTAAATATCCTATAGGATTTGCGTTTAGATTATTACTTCCATTTATGCTTATTAATATTACTCCTGACATGGCAAGAATAAATCCTATAATAAACCATAATGTAATTCTATCTGACTTTAAAAAAATTGTACAAAATATTAATGTAAAAAATGGTGCTGCAGAAACTATAATTCCTACATCTGATGCATTTGTATATGATAGTGCCATATTTTCAAAAAGAAAATAAAATGTAACACCTGATGCACCAGCACCAACAAATAATAATTCATGCTTAAATGAATATGTCTTAAATATTCTAGGATGAATAATAAATAATAATGTAACACAAATTATAAGTCTATATAAAAGTATTACAACAGGGTGAAATGAGTCTAATAAAACCTTAGTTGATATAAATGTTGTGCCCCATACAAATACGCAAAATAATGCAAAAATATGGCACATTACTTCTTTTTTCTTTGTCATTTATTCACCTTAAATTTTGGTGTATCTTCTGCTTTTTTTAGGTTATTTATGATAATAAATACAATTAAATCTATTAAAATTGCACCACCTAAAACTGACCAATAAATAATAAAATATTTATCATAATTTTTAAGCCATTCAATAGCATAATACATTATACCTGCAATTATTAAATAGCTTGCATGCATAATAGGTGTATATTTTTTAAATTTATAATCATTATCCAAAAGCATTCTTATAATCATTATTATTAAATTACCTATAGCTATACCTAATATAAAGAATATAGTTGAATAATAAAATGCATGATTAAATTTAAAATAAAAGCCTAAAAATACATCAATACCTACACATATTAAAATGAATAAAATATTTATTAATATAAATAATTTCTTTTTCAAATTAATCACCAATCTTATTTTAATAATTCTATTAATGTATCATAGACAAAATCAGATGCCTTTTGTCTTACAATATTTCTTCCTAAATTGCCAAATTTTTGAGTTTTAGTAACTATATTACCATTTATATAAAAACCAAAACAAACCATTCCTACGGGAATATTTATAGTGCCTCCTGTAGGACCAGCAACACCTGTAACAGATGCACAAATATTAGCGTTTGTGTTTTTATTTAGTCCTATAACCATTTCTTTTGCTACTTCTTCTGATACAACATTATATTTATCAATAGTTTCTTCTTTAACATTAACATATTTTATTTTTGATTCATTTGAATATGTTACAAATGATTCGTCTAAAACCTTTGATGCATTAGCTACATTTATAAGTCTTGCAGCTAACATTCCACCAGTTGCAGATTCAGCGAAGGAAATATGATAATTATTCTTAATTAAAATATCAACTAATGTTTCTTCTTTATTCATAATCTCACCACAAGGATTATACCAAATTAGTATAAAAAAATAAAGAGCCCAAATGGGCTCTTAAAAACTAGAATCCGAAATATTTCTTTGCGTTGTTATAGCAAATATCTTCAACAATCTTACCTAAAGTTTCGATTTCTGATGCAGGATATTGACCTGATTCAACTAAATCACCAAGCTTTTGGCAAAGGATTCTTCTATAATATTCATGACGTGGATATGCTAAGAATGAACGAGAATCTGTTAACATACCTACAGCTTCAGAAATTAATGCAACTTGCATCATTGTTTCCATATTTTGCTTCATACCATCTTGTTGATCTAAGAACCACCAAGCAGTACCATTTTGTACTCTATTTTGTACGCCTTCTTTTTGGAAGCATCCAGCTAATACCATTAATGCATAGTTATCACGTGGATTTAAGCAATATAAAATAGTTTTTGGTAATGAATCAGCTTCATCTAATTCACCTAATAATGCAGATAATTTAGACATATATACTTGGTCTTCGATTGCATCGAAACCAGTATCTGGTCCAATCTTCTTTAACATTGATTTAGAGTTATTTCTTAAAGCACCAATATGATATTGTTGAACCCAACCACGTTTATTATATTCTTTACCTAAGAATACTAATATATATCCTTTATATTGGTCTTGTTCGAAATCAGAAATCTTTTCACCCTTCATACCCTTTAAGAATACCTTATTAGCTTCTTCATAAGTTGCAGGTGCATAATGTAATACATCTAGGGCATGGTCAGATAGACGAGAACCCATTTCATGGAAGAAATCAATTCTTTCTACTAATGCCTTTTCTAAATCCTTTAATGTCTTAATTTCATAGCCAACTACCTTAGCTAATTGGTTAACCCAATCTTTGAACCAAGATAATTCAACATTGATTGCCTTATCAGGACGAAATGCTGGTCTAACCTTAACTTTTAATGTCTTATCAGCATTCATTTGCTTATGCCAATGTAAGTCATCAACTGGGTCATCAGTTGTACAAACTGTATCTACATTGAACTTATATAACATTTCTCTTGCAGATAATGTTTTTAATTTTTCGTTTGCAGCATCCCAAATCTTCTTTGCATTATTCTTATTGATAATGTCATAGATATCGAAATATCTTCTTAATTCAAGATGACTCCAATGATATAGTGGGTTACCAACGAAATATGGCATAGATTCAACGAATTGTAAATATTTTTGATAATCTGATTCTTCTAATGATTTACCAGGAATATTACCAGAAATAGAATCCTCCATATATCCTCTAGCACGAAGTGCTCTCCACTTATAGTGGTCACCATATCTATCACCAGCACCAAGCCAAGCTTCTGCTAGGTTTCTAAAATGCTTATCTTCTGCGATTTCCTTTGGTTGTAAGTGGCAGTGATAATCAATGATAGGCATTTTTTCAGCATGCTCATGATATAATTTTTTAGCTGTTTCTGTAGTTAACAAGAAATCCTTGTCCATAAATTCTCTCATGTTTTTTTCTCCTTAATAATAAAATTATAGAATTACACCATCTTTAAAGATTGAAATCTCTCTAAAGTCGTTAATTTCATTTTTAGCTTGCTTCTTTCCAGATGCAACATCACAAATTAAATCTAAGAATTTTTCTAATAATTCATCCATTGTATATTTATCAACTAAATCACCTGCATTAAAGTCAATCCAATTTTCCTTCTTTGTTGCAAGTTGAGTGTTAGTTGCAATTTTAAGTGTAGGTACAAATCCACCAAATGGTGTACCACGGCCTGTTGTAAATAATACCATTTGACAGCCTGCAGCTGCAATAGTTGTAACGGCACAAAGGTCATTACCTGGAGTAGAAATTAAGTTTAAGCCCTTAGCTTTAACTCTTCCACCCATTTCAATTACACCATTAACCTTTGATGAACCACCCTTTTGAACGCATCCTAAAGATTTATCCTCAAGAGTTGTAATTCCACCAGCCTTATTACCTGGAGATGGGTTATCATAGATAACTTGATGATGATTTTTAAAATATGTTTTGAAATTATTAATTAATGATACGATTTCATCAAATGTAGCCTCATCCTTTGCACGAGCCATTAATAATTGCTCAGCACCAAACATTTCAGGTACTTCACCTAAAACAGATGTTGCATCATTTAATGATAAGAAATCAGATAATCTACCTAAAAGTGGGTTAGCAGTAATTCCTGACATACCATCAGAACCACCACACTTTAATCCGATTCTTAAAACAGATAAAGGCTTAGTTACACGCTTATCATCCTTCATCTTATTATATAATTCATCAAGTAATTTTACGCCTTCAGCTACTTCATCATTAACATCTTGTGATACTAAAAATCTAGTTCTAGATTCATCATATGCACCAAGTGTTTCTTTAAATACATCACAACGGTTTTCTTCGCAGCCTAAACTTAATACTAATACACCACCAGCATTAGGGTGCTTAACCATATCTTGTAATAATACCTTAGTAAATTCTAAGTCTCCACCCATTTGTGAGCATCCAAAAGGATGTTGGAATGTATAAACTCCATCAATCTTTGACATATCATGAGTTTCTTTGAATTTCTCAATAATCTTATCAGCCATACCAGAAACGCAGCCTACAGTTTGGATAATCCATAGTTCATTTCTAATACCATATTCACCAGTAGATCTTTCATAAACATCAACTGTTCTATCAGACTTATATCCTAAAACCTTTGGATAATTTGGCTTATATGAATATGTGATAACATCATCAAGATTTGTTGCTACATTGTGAGTATGAACATGCTCACCAACTTTGATATCAGCTGTTGCATGACCAATAGGGAAACCATATTTGATTACATTTTCACTCTTTTTAATTGGCTTAATAGCAACCTTATGAGCTTGTGGGATGTCCATTAATAATGTTACACCAGCAACTACCTCGCCCTTTTTAAAAGGACGAAGTACTACTGCAACATTATCAATTTCATGAATGATAATAAATTCTTGCATAAAATCACCTAATTTTTCTTTTTATTTTTATCTAATGTTAATTACTTAATGATAGCTTTAATAGCTTCTCTCATTGTCATTGTTTGTTGTGCATATAATGCTTCTGTAACGAAATCAGTTACACCAGCAATCTTATTTAAATCTT
>CAMOUB010000083.1 GCA_946626345.1 uncultured Caryophanales bacterium
TTAAATTATGCAAGAAGAGTATCTGGTATTAATTATTTATCATTAATGCTATTTGATGTATTATCAGGCTTAAAAGAATTAAAGATTTGTTATGCATATGAATTAGATGGAAAACAAATTAAAACAGTTCCTGCAACACTTGCAGAGCTTGAAAGATGTAAGCCAGTATACATTACACTTCCTGGTTGGTCTGAAGATATTACAAATGTTACATCATTTGATGAATTACCAGAAGCTGCAAAGAATTATATTAGAAAAGTAGAAGAGTTAACAAAAACTGAAGTTGCTATATTTAGTGTAGGACCAGATAGAAAACAAACAATTAGATTAAAAAATATTTTCTAATATGGAACCTATATTAATATCTGCCTGCTTACTTGGCCAAAATACTAAATATGATGGTAAAAATAATTATTTAGATATTGTATCTTTATTAAAATCTAAATATGAATTAATACCAATATGCCCTGAGGTATTAGGTGGCCTATTAATTCCTAGAGACCCATCTGAAATAAATGGTAATAAGGTTATATCTATTAATAATAAAGATGTAACTAAAGAATTTAATTTAGGGGCAATAAAATCTTTAGATATAGCTAAATTAAATAATATTAAAATAGCTATATTAAAGGATGGTTCACCATCATGTGGTTATAATTATATATATGATGGTACATTTTCTCATAATAAAATAAATGGTATGGGAATTACAGCTAAATTATTTAACGATAACAAAATTAAAATATATACAGAAAAGAATGCAAAAGAATTATTAAAATCGGGTGAGTAAAATGATAAACAAAAGAAGAATAATTCTATATATTATTTCCTTTATTCTTGTTTTTCTTTTTGCTGCCACAGAAGTATTAACTCATTTTTGTTTTAAAGACAAAATACCAAGCATAATGCCTTATTTTCAAATGCTTAAGACTATTACATATATAGTATTTATATCAATATATATGTTTTATATGAAATCTAAGCTTAATGATAAAAGAATAATAAGAGGCGTTATGCTTGTTTTAATTTTATTAATAGCTTGGAATATTTTTAAAATACTTAAATGGGATTATTCAGGAAATGATTTTATAGAACAATTATTCTGGTATTTATTTTATATTCCAATTATATTTATACCAATTGCATATTTTTATTTATTTACATCTATTTCTTTTTTCCATACGTGGAAAAAAAGAGTTGCAGTATCATCAATGGTTATAATTGGTTTACTTTTAGTTATTTTAGTTTGTACTAATTATTGGCATAATTTAGTATTTAAGGTAGAAGATATTGATCACTATTCATACAATTTTGGTTATTTTATAGTTGCTGCATTTTGTATAATTGTAATTGCTATAACTCTAACTATGTCTATTATAGGCTCAAATAGAGGTGGAGCATTAACTAAAAAGGGTTTAGTAATTATAGGCGTAGAAATAACTATAATTACAGCATATTTAGTTTTATATGCATTTAATATAGTACAAAAAGTAAATTTCTTAGATGACTTAACAGCTGCAATATCTATATTTGTTTTAGTATTTAATAATTCAATGATTTATTGTGGATTATTACCTGTATCTTTAGAACATAGAAAAATATTTTATAAATCTGATTTAAAATTAGTATTAACAGATATAAATGGTAAAGTCTTTGATAAGACAAAATCATTAAGTAATATTAATGAAAATATTATTGAACAAATGAAAAATAAATCATCAATGATGGTAAATGATATATTAGTTACTAAAAAAAGAATTAGATATGGCTATATTTTTTATGAGAAAGATTTAAGTACAATTAATAATTTAAAAAATGAAATTGAAGATAATAAAAGAAGCCTTGAGAAAAGAATTCAATTAAAATTAAAAACTAAAGATATTCAAGAAAAAATTATTAAAGAAAAATATAGAAATGAATTATATGATAACTTTAATAAAAAAGTTAGAGAAATAACTGATGATATAAGAATAATAGAAGAATCTAATTTAGATAATGATACTAAAATAAAACAAATAAGCTTAATATTAGTATATTTAAAAAGAGCATGTATCTTCTCAATTTTTAAATCAGCAAATGAAACTAGAGTAGCATCTGATCTAACGCTCGCATTACATGAATTAATTGAATATCTAAAGAAATTAGATATCAATTGTAATATCTTATTTACAGAATGCGAAATGACTAATAAAAATATATTAGATACTTATGTATTTGTATATTCATTAATAGATATTGCAAGAAAGAATAATTATAAGGATTTATTCTTTAGAATAGTAAAGGTTGATAATAATATTGAAATAACTTTATCTATTGATAACGCAACATATATTGATGGACTTGAAAACCAAATATTAGAAGATCAAACATTAATAGTAAAGAAGGTGATTTCATAATGATGATATTAGTTTTTTTACTTAATCTTGGTGTATTATCTGTTGGCTCATATGAGCTTCCAAAATATATTGGTAAGAAAAAGAGATTTATATTAGAAATACTTTTATTAGCTATAAATGTAGTAATAATGCTATATCAGATATATCTATTAATAGCAAAAAAAGATATTGGATATTATAATATTATATTTATAGTATTACCTTTAATTTATTTAACTTACCTATTATATGTAAAGATTCATTTTAGAAGCTTATCACTTTTCTCTATATATGAAGGTATTAATAAATTAGATGAAGGTATGATGATTGCAAAAGGTGGTCATGTAATATTCCAAAATGAAGCACTAGATAAATTAGTTTATATTCTATTTAAAACAAAGATAAGAAATTATAAGGTATTATTAAAAAGAGTAGAAGAAATTAAAGATTCCACTATTGATTTTAATTCTTTAATTTGTGTTAGAGCAAATGATAGAATTTATGCATTTTCATATCATGATTTAGGAGATTCATATATTGAAATAAATTCAATTGATATCACAGAAGAAATTACTTTAATTAACGAATTACAAAGAGTATTAAAGGAATTAAAGGATACTGAGGGTGTATTAAATGATTATTTAAATAATATTGAACAATTAGAATATGAAAAGCAAAAGAACTTTATGCTTAATAAAATACATAATGTATTAAGCTATAAAATTAGTATTTTAAATAAAGAAATAGTATCTAAATCAAAATATGATAAGATGATTTATGAGGATTTATCAGATTTTAATGCTGATATGTTTGATGCTAATAAATTAGTTGAGAATAATATAAATGAGCTTAATTCTGATATAGCTCCAATAGGAGCAAGAGTTTTAGTTAATGGTAAATGTCCTTTTAATTTAATATCAGATGAATTATTATTTGAAATAATAAGAGAGGCAGCAACCAACGCAATCTATCATGGAAATGCTAATGAGGTTATAGTTAATTTCTATAATGATAAAATAGAAATAACTAATAATGGCTCATCAGAAGAAACCTTTAAAAAGGGTAAGGGTATAACATTACTTGAAAAGAGATGTCATGAAAGAGGCTGGTTAATAAATATATTGCCTAAGGAAAGATTTAAAATGATTGTATATTTTGGAGATAACGTATGATAAAGGTATTAATTGTTGAAGATCATGATATTTTAGCAGAATCATTAAAAAGCATTTTAAAGGATGAATATGAAGTTGTAGGTGTAGTTAAGGATGCTAAACTTACATTTTTGTATTGTCAAAAATTTAATCCTGATTTAGTATTAATGGATATTTTAACTGCGAATAACTCATCAGGAATAGATGCATGTTATGATATAAAAGAAAAATTTGAATCTATTAAGGTATTATTTATCACAGGCTTTGATGGTGTAGGATACATCAAAAGAGGCATGGATGCTAAAGGTGATGGATATATTACTAAGGATAAATCTAAAGAAGAAATACTAGATGCAATATCTAGAGTCCTAAAGGGTGAGAAGGTATTCCCATTTGTTAATACAGATGATGTTAGTGAGGTAGGCTTAACAAGTAAAGAACAAGAAGTATTATTCTATGTATGTGAGGGCTTAACTAGAACAGAAATAGCTGAAAAGCTATTTATTAGTGAGGCAACAGTAAAAACACATTTAGGTAATTTATTTTTTAAAACAAACACAAGAAATAGAACAGAACTTGCAATATATGCGGTTACAAATGGTTATGTTAAAAATATAAAAAACAAGTAATTATTTTAAAATTTATATTGCATCAATAATGATAAAGTGGTATTATTTTTTACGGAAACTTTAAGATAGTCCAGTGAGGCTAACAAGATTAGATTAAATAATTAATAATACCTTTATACGATATTACTAGTTTTCTAGTCTTTTTGGCTAGAAAACTTTTTTCTATTTTAAGGCAGGAGGACAAGATGAAAACAGTAAAGAATCGTAAATTAGTGTTAGCTAATGGTATGGAATTTTATGGAGTAGGCTTTGGTAGTAAAAAAGATGTGATTGCAGAGATTGTATTTAATACATCAATGGTAGGATATCAAGAGATATTGTCAGATTCATCATATTGTGGTCAAATTGTTTGTATGACATATCCATTAATTGGAAATTATGGTATTACAGATGATGATTATGAATCTAAATCAATTAAAATGAGTGGATTTGTTGTAAGAGAATATAATGATTTCCCTTCAAATTTTAGAGCAACAAAAACACTTGGTGATGTAATGGATGAAAATGATGCTGCAGGTATAGCAAATATTGATACAAGATATCTTGCAAGAATCATAAGAGATGAAGGCTCAATGCTTGTGATGATATGTGATATCGATAAGCCAAAGGAAGAATGTCTTAAAGAAATAAAGGAAAGAGGATTTATCCATAATCAATTAGATATAGTATCTACTAAAAAGGTTTGGTATTCTAGAACCGCTAATCCTTTATATACAGTAGTTGCCATAGATTGTGGTATAAAGATGAATATAGTAAGAAAGTTTAATAAGTTTGGATGTAATGTAGTAGTTGTACCATATACATCAACTTATGAAGATATAATGAAGCATTCTCCAGATGGATTATTTATTTCAAATGGTCCTGGAGATCCTGAGGATGCAAAGCCTGTAATTGAATTAGTAAAGAAATGTAAGGGTAAGTTACCTATCTTTGGTATTTGCCTTGGACACCAAATTATTGGTTTAGCATATGGTGCTAAAACATATAAGATGAAATTTGGTCATCGTGGTGCAAATCACCCTGTTAAGAATTTAATAACTGGTAAGGTTGAAATAACAAGTCAAAATCACTCATTCGCAATTGATAAGAATTCACTAGAGGGTACAGGACTTGAATTAACTCATGTTAATGTAATAGATGGTGAATTAGAGGGCGTTAGAGATTTAAAAAATCATGTAATCTCTATTCAATATCACCCTGAATCAGCAGCTGGTCCTGAGGATTCAGAATATCTATTTAAGCAATTCATTGATTTATTACATGATTTTGGAGGTAACAACAATGCCTAGACGTAAGGATATA
>CAMOUB010000084.1 GCA_946626345.1 uncultured Caryophanales bacterium
CCTCAGTTGATGTATTGATTACATATGTTACATATCCTTTTCTAATTGAATCTAAGATTTCTTCTGAACCTTCAGAAATCTTTTTCTTTACTCTTGTTTTAATACCGTTTGCTTTTAAGAATTTAGCTGTACCAGATGTGGCTTCAATATTAAATCCTAATTTATAAAATCTCTTAATTAAAGGTAGAGCTGCTTCTTTATCAGCATCTGCGATAGTTGCTAAAATTGTACCATAGTTAGCAACTCTTGTACCTGATGCCTTTAATGATTTATATAATGCTCTATTTAACGAATAATCATATCCTATAGCTTCACCTGTTGATTTCATTTCAGGTGATAATACAACATCTAGGCCTGTTAATTTTGTAAATGAGAATGTAGGTGTCTTAACATACCATCTCTTACGAAGCTTACCTAAGCCAACATATCCTAAATCCTTAAGCTTAGCACCAAGCATTACTTTAGTTGCGATATTTGCAACTGGAGTATCTGTTGATTTAGCTAAGAATGGAACAGTTCTTGATGATCTTGGGTTAACTTCAATAATTGATACATTGTCATTCTTATCAACAATAAATTGAATATTAAATAAACCTAACATTTTTAATTTAATACCAATTTTATTTGTATATTCAACTATTGTCTTTTTAGCATTTTCAGATAATGAATATGGAGGATATACACTCATTGAGTCACCTGAGTGAACACCAGTACGCTCAATATGTTCCATAATACCTGGGATAAATACATCTGATCCATCACAGATTGCATCTACTTCACATTCTTGACCAAATACATATTTATCAACTAATATTGGATGTTCATTATCAAAAGCTACAGCTTCTTTAACTTTTGATTTTAATACCTTTTCATCATATACGATATGCATCATTCTACCGCCAAGTACGAATGATGGTCTAACTAATACTGGATATCCTATTTCATTTGCTGCTTTAACAGCTTCTTCAACTGAATATACACCATATCCCTTTGGCATAGGAATACCAATTTCATTCATTGCTTCTTCAAATAATTGTCTATCTTCAGCAACATCAATTGCATCTGCTTGAGTACCAAAAATCTTAATATTTTGAGTTGCTAATTTATCTGCAAGATTAATTGCTGTTTGTCCACCAAGTGCTACTACTACACCCTCAGGTTTTTCATGGTCAATTACATTCATAACATCTTCAAATGTTAATGGTTCAAAATATAATTTATCAGATACTGTATAATCTGTTGATACAGTTTCAGGATTACAGTTAATAATGATTGCTTCATATCCTGCTTCTTGGATACCCCAAATAGCATGAACTGTAGTGTAGTCAAATTCTACACCTTGACCAATTCTAATTGGTCCTGAACCTAATACAACAATTTTCTTTCTATCAGATCTAATTGATTCATTTTCACTTTCATATGTTGAATATAAGTATGGAACATCAGATGAATATTCACCACCACATGTATCAACTTTCTTATATACAGGATAGATATTATTTTCTTTTCTAATGTTATAAACATCAACATAAGAAATATTCCAACATCTTGCGATATATGAATCACTAAAGCCCATTCTCTTAGCTTCATATAAAGTCTTAGGGTCTTTTGGATTAGCTTTAATTACATTTTCCATTTCAACAATATTTAATAGATTTCTTAAGAATAATCTATCAATCTTTGTTATTTCATTTAAATCATCAATATCTGCACCTTTTCTTAAGGCTTCACAAATACCATAAATTCTTTCATCAGTTTCTAGCTTAATGAAATCATATAATTCTTCTAATGTTTTATCTTTAAGTGATGCAAGTTCTAAATGATCTACTTTATTTTCTAATGATCTAACTGACTTTAGTAAAGATTCTTCTATTGTTCTACCAATAGACATTACTTCACCAGTTGCTTTCATTTGTGTAGATAATTTTCTATTAGCATCTTGGAATTTATCAAATGGGAATCTTGGGAATTTACATACAACATAGTCAATTGTTGGTTCAAATGACGCAACAGTTGCTGCTATTTTAATTTCATCTAATGTTAAACCAACTGCAATCTTTGATGATACTCTAGCAATAGGGAATCCTGATGCCTTAGATGCTAGGGCTGATGATCTAGATACTCTTGGGTTAACTTCAATTAAATAATACTTAAATGAATATGGATCTAATGCGAATTGAATATTACATCCACCCTCTAGGTCTAATGCTCTCATTAATTTAACTGCTGATTCTTTTAGCATTGCAAATTCTTTTAAAGTTAATGTTTGAGCTGGAGCTAATACGATTGAATCACCTGTATGAACACCTACTGGGTCAATATTTTCCATTGAACAAATAGCTATAACAGTATCGTTTTTATCTCTCATCATTTCGAATTCGATTTCTTTATAGCCTTTGATTGATTTTTCTACTAATACTTGGCTTACTGGAGATAATTTTAATGCATTTTTTGCTAAAGGTAATAATTCTTCATCATTATCAGCAAATCCTCCACCTGTACCACCAAGTGTAAATGCAGGTCTTAAAATTACTGGGAATCCAATATCATGAGCAGCCTTCATAACTTCATCTAAATTATTTGCAATTTCAGATTCGATTACTGGTTCACCAATTGATATACATAATTCTTTAAATAATTCTCTATCTTCTGCTTTATCAATTGTATCAGCCTTGATACCTAATAATTCAACACCGCACTCATCTAAAATACCCTTTTTAGCAAGAGCCATACCTAAATTTAGACCAGTTTGACCACCCATTGATGCGATTAATCCATCAGGACGCTCATATCTAATGATTTTAGCTACATGCTCTAAGTCTAGTGGTTCCATATAGATTTTATCTGCTATATTTGGGTCAGTCATAATTGTTGCTGGATTTGAGTTTACTAAAATAACCTCATAGCCTTCTTCTTTTAATGAAAGGCAAGCTTGTGTACCGGCATAATCAAATTCTGCTGCTTGTCCAATTACAATTGGGCCAGAGCCAATTACCATTATTTTCTTTATATCCTTACGTCTAGGCATTTTTCTTACCTCCCATTAAATTTACAAATCTTTTAAATACATAATCTTCTGAATCAGAAGGTGCTGGATTATATTGTACAGCAATAACTTTATTTTTCTTATCTTCAACACCTGTAATAATACCATCTATTACATTTTCATGTGTTGCAGTTAATTCAGTATTATCTAATGATTTACTATCTACTGCATATTGATCATTTTGACTTGTAATTTCAATCTTTTTAGTCTTTAAGTTTCTAACTGGAATATTAGAACCATTATGACCTACTTTTTGTTTATATAATTTAGCTCCATAAGCAAGCTCAATTATTTCTTGACCAAGTCCTACACCTAAAATTGGCATCTTACCTTTTAATTCATTGATTGTTTTAATTACATCACATACATCATATGGATTAGATGGACCATCTGATATAAATAGACCATTTGGCTTATATTTCATAATTGTATCAATTGTTGCATTATAAGGTAATACAACTACATTGCATGATAAATCCTTTAACATTTTGATTAAGCTTCTTTTTAAGCCTAAATCAATACATGCAACAGTATATTTATAATTTAAAGTACGTGAATACCAAACCTTTTTAGTTGAAATTCTTGCAACTACATCCTTTGGTACGCTATATTCTTTTATTTTCTTTAAGCAAACATCAACTGGAGTATCAATATTAGCAATCATTGCTCTCATTGAACCCTCTTCTTTAATTATTCTTAATATTTCTCTTGTATCTACTCCAGAAATACCAGGAATATTATTCTCATCCATTCTTTCAGCTAATTCATGTGTATATCTGAAATTAGATGGATATTTACTATACTCTCTTACAACTAAACCTGAAATTGTTAAATTTTGTGATTCATAATCCTCATCAGTTAAACCATAACTTCCAATTACAGGGTAACCCATTACCATTATATATTCTAGATTTGATGGGTCTGAAAATGTCTCTTGATATCCTACTACTGAAGTGTTATAAACAATTTCTGCAACCTTTTCTGTATTTGCACCAAAAGCTTCACCTTCAAATACCTTACCGTTTTCTAAAACTAGTTTACGATTATTCATAAGTCCTCCTACTTTTTATAAATTACCTTTCCATTTTTTATTGTATATTTTGTAAATCCCCAATATTCATTACCAATGAATGGTGAATTTTTACCTTTAGATAAAATTTCTTCTTTTACATATTTATGCTTATTAGTAATATCTAAAACTGCAATATCTGCAACCTCACCAACTTTTAAGCATCTACTTGATAAATTAAAAATTCTATTTGGATTATAAACTGTCAAATCTAAAAATTTTTCATATGTTATTAATCCTGTTTTAACAAAATGTGTATATATTATTGGAAGTGATGTTTCAATTCCTATAATACCATTAGGACATTTATCATATTCTCTAGATTTTTCTTCTTCTGTATGAGGTGCATGATCACATGCAATCATATCTGCAGTACCATCTAATAATGCCTCAATTGTTGCTTCCATATTTGCTTTAGATCTAAGTGGTGGATTCATTTTCCAATTTCCATCTTTAATCATATCCTCACTTAAAACTAAGTGATGTGGAGTTATTTCACAAGTTATATTTGTATAGCCTTCTTTTCTTGCCTTTCTAATAGCATCAAATGATTCTTTAGTAGACATATGACAGAAATGATATTTACATCCTGTCTTTTTAGCTATTTCAATTTCTCTTCTTACAGCTATAAATTCACCTTCAGGTGCATATTTATATACATTATCTTCAGCATGAGATGCAACTACTAAATTATACTTTTTTGCTAATCTACATGCTTTTTCTAATATTGCTAAATTATTAACACCTCTACCATCATCTGTTATTGCTTTAACATATGGGGCTATAGATTGAATATCTGCAATTTCTTTATCAGCCTCTGCAACTGTTACAGTACCATAAGGATAACAATCAATTACAGCATCCTTATTTATAATATCAGTTTCAACCTTTAAGTTTTCATAATTATCAGGACATGGATTTAAATTAGGCATAGGCATTACACATGTAAAACCACCCTTAGCACTTGATAATGTACCAGTTTTTATAGTTTCTTTATTTATGAAACCTGGTTCTCTAAAATGAACATGTACATCAGTTGCACCAGGCATTACAAGACAGCCTCTAGCATCTAGTGTAATACAATCTTCATTGATATTTTTTTCCATTTTAACGATTATTCCATCATCAATTAAAATATCTAATGTTTCAAGTTCATTTCCTTTCTTTACAATTTGACCATTTTTAATTAATAGCATAAATATTTTCTCCTTCTATAGATTTCCATCTAATGCATCTGAAATTACAGCCATTCTAATATAAACACCATTAGTCATTTGTTTATATATTCTAGATTTTTTACATTCTGCAACCTCA
>CAMOUB010000085.1 GCA_946626345.1 uncultured Caryophanales bacterium
AATATGTAGTTGTTGATGGTGAAGTATTAATCGTTGACCAATCAACAGGTCGTATCCTAAAGGGTAGACAATTCTCAGAAGGCTTACACCAAGCACTTGAAGCAAAAGAAAATGTTGAAATTAAAAAAGAAACTATCACAGTTGCAACTATCACATATCAAAATTACTTTAGAATGTATAAGAAGTTATCAGGTATGACAGGTACTGCAAAAACTGAGGAAGAAGAATTTAGAGATATTTATAACATGTATGTTGTTGAGGTTCCAACAAATAAACCTGTTATAAGAGATGATAGACCAGATTTATTATTCTTAACAAAGGATTATAAATTTAAAGCATTAGTTGAAGATATTAAAGAACGTCATGCAAAGGGTCAACCAATATTAGTTGGTACTGCAAATGTTGAGACATCTGAATTATTACATAACATGCTTGTTAAAGAAGGCTTAAAGCATGAAGTATTAAATGCTAAAAACCATGAACGTGAAGCTGAAATAGTATCACATGCTGGTGAGCTTGGAGCTATTACAATTTCAACAAACATGGCAGGACGTGGTACAGATATTAAACTAGCACCTGGTGTTGCAGAGCTTGGTGGTCTTGCAGTATTAGGAACTGAAAGATTTGAATCTAGACGTATTGATAACCAGCTACGTGGTAGATCTGGTCGTCAAGGAGACCCTGGTTATTCAAGATTCTTCCTATCTACTGAAGATGACTTAATGGTTAGATTCGGTGGAGATTCATTCAAAAACCGTCTTGCATCTATCGTTAGAATGATGAATGATGGTGATGAATCACAACCAATTGAAAGTAAGATGCTTGCAAAAATGGTTACTATGGCTCAAACAAAGATTGAGGGTATTAACTATGACTCAAGAAAGAATGTATTAAAATATGATGATGTTATCCGTCGTCAAAGAGAAACATTCTATGCTCAACGTCAAGAAGTTGTTAAAGCTGAACATCTAGATTTAGTTATTGATAAGCTATTTAAAATTGCTGTTGAAAATAAAGTTGAAGAATTCATGGATAATCCTGAAAAATTCGATGATGAAAAATTAACTAAGTTATTCAATGAAAGATTAATTGGAGAACCAATCATTGATGTAAATAAGGTTAAAGAATTTGATGATGACCAAGATATTATTAATTATATTTATGGTGAATCATCAAAATTATTCAAAGATAGAATGGAAAAATTAAAGGAAGATATGAAATCAATCGTTCCTGATGAGGTTTTAAAAGAAAATCCTAACTTCATTGAACAAAATGAAATGATGTTCATTAAGCGTATAATTTTACCTATTCTAGATAAGAACTGGAGAGAACATATTGATGATATGGATGGTTTCCGTCAAGGAATTTATCTACAAAGCTATGCTCAAACAAACCCTCTTGAATTATATCAAAGAGAAGGATATAAGAAGTTCGAAAGATTAAATAAAAAGATGAACGAAGAAATCTTCATTACTGCAATGCATGCAAGAGTAAGAGTTCAACGTCAACAAGAAGAAGTTAAGGATGAAACAAAGACTTTACAAACTAACCAAGATTTATCAAGAGTTAGACAACAAGGTCCTGTTAATAATCAAAATAACCCATTTGCTCATGTTGGTCCTAATGATCCATGTCCATGTGGTTCAGGTAGAAAATTTAAATTCTGCCATGGTATTAAAAGATAATAGAAGAAGAAGGAGAAAAATTAAAAAATTCTCCTTTTTTTTATTGCATTTTATTCCAAAATATTTTATAATAATAACAGAAAGTAATAATAAGTATTACAAATTGTGAAAGAATTGAATCATATGGAAAAGTTGTTCAAATACCTTAAGGATAATTACAAAGAGGCAGAACCAATTCTATTAAAGGATCTTAAGAACTTAAATATTAGCTATGATAATTTAAGACAAAAGTTAAAAAAACTAACTGATCAAGGATACCTATATAGAATATCTGATGGAGTTTATTCTTATGGAGATAAAGCAGAAGTAAATAAAATAATTGAAAATAGATTTATTAAAAGAAATAATAAGATATTTGGTTATTATACAAAGAAATCTTTATTAAAGTATCTAGGCTTTGATATTGATACTGAAGTAGAAGAAATAATAACAAATGATTTTAAAGCTATAGTAAGAGAAATTGATTTTGCAGGGGTGAAGTTAAAGGTAAGGCATAGTAAGATTTTAATAAATAATGATAATTGTTATATATTACAATTTCTTGATTTGATTAAAGATTTATCAAATTACGAAATAAACCAATATGATTTAGAAAGAAAATTAAGAAAGTATATTAAAACGCATGAAATATGCAAAGATGATATTGATAAATATATTAATTTATATCCATCAATAACATTTAAAAATTATTACAAATATAATATTTCAGATATATTATTATAATATGAATAATATTTGATTATTAATAAAAAAACTGCTATAATAAATATATAAATATTTATATATTTAGGATAGTATACATTTGGAGGGTAATATGAGCGAAGCGGAATGTATATTAGCTAATGTATGTGCAACAATGAAAATGGAAGGCATGCCATTAACTGATGAGGATAAAAATAGAATATTAAATTGTCTTAGTGGTAAGTCTACATTTGATAATGAAATAAAAAAAATTATTGAAAAATACGACAGAAAATAAAGGACAAGCCTATGCAAAATTTTGAGAGCTACTATGAATGGGAAAATGATAATTATTATTGTTATCCTCATTCAAATACTTTGAAAAATAAATTCAATATAACAGATGAAGAGGAACTAAAGGATGTAGAACGCCAAATCACTGCTGTTCGTGCTGCTCAAATTTTGAAAGAGCCTATAAAGGGATATTTTGATGAAATTCATTTAAAGGCTATACATAAACATTTATTTAGTGATATTTATTCATGGGCTGGTGAATATAGAAAAGTAAATATTTCAAAAGGAAATCCTTTCTGTTTATTTCAATATATTCCAGATCAATTACATAATTTATTTGAAGAATTAAAAAAGGAAGCTTATTTAAGTCTTTTAAATCCAAAAGATTTAGCAAGACGTCTTGCATATTATCTGGGTGAATTAAATGCAATTCATCCATTTAGAGAAGGCAATGGTAGAACACAAAGAATATTTATAATGGAGCTAGCAGATAAAAATGGTTATATCCTTGATTTATCAAAAGTAAATCAAAAGGATATGATAAAAGCATCCATTCAATCATTTGCTTTAAATTATGGACCAATGACAGAAATAATTAATTCCTCCTTAAAAAAGAAATAAAGCATCGTCGCCGATGCTTTATTTCTTTTTATATTATTAATAATGATATTATTGCTCCTATTAGGGCAACTCCTGTTAATATAACACCATTTTTCATAAAATCTAAAAATGAATATTTTATTTCATTATGCTTTAATATTCTTAACCACATTATTCCTGCAAGTGCTCCAATAGGTGTAAGCATTGCTCCTAGGTTTGATCCTATTATAGTAGCATATACATATGTCATATTAGTGGTTCCATTTAAAATAGAACCATAAGCTAATGTCATAGGGATATTATTTACAATATTACAACTTAAATCAGATGATACTAAATATACAATTGATTTTACTTTTTCGTTATCTATATTATCAATTAGATTTCTTATATTTGAAAATATATCATATGAATCAAGTGCCATGATTATAGTAAACATTGATAATATAAATGGTATAAGGCTATAAGGAACTCTTCTTAGTGATCCTCTTATATAATATGAATTCTTTTTTATAATTGAATATATAATTAAAAATATTATTAACGATGATGCAAAAGATAAGCATATTATCCACATTTCTAAATTAATATAATTACTTATAGCAAGTAAGATAGTGGTAAGTGATAAGTGAAGAAGTGATACAATACATAATAATTTATTTTTTAATTTTATTTCTTCAACTTCAAATACATTAATTGGTTCTTTTAATTTTTTCCAAAATAGAATAAGTAAAATTCCAAATGTCATTATACCTATTAACAATCCTGGAATTATCATATGTATAAAATAATCAATAAATGAAATATTAAATATAGATGATAAATATATATTTGTAGGATTTCCAATTGATAGAATCATTGAATATGTATTAGCTGCCACAAATTCCATTACTAAATATGGAATAGGATTAATATTACCTCTTTTAGAGAAATATAATATAAAAGGAGTAAATGTTAATATTACAATATCATTAGATGTAAATATTGTTAATAAAGATATTAGTATATATAATGCAATAAATAATTTAATTTGACCTGATTTAAATTTGACAATAAATTTATATGCAATGAAACTAAAGAATCCTGCCTCATCTAATGCAATAGACATTACTGATACACAAATAAATAATATTAATATTTTAATTGGATTTAAGCTTGAATTTGATGTTATTGTTTCTATTAATTCACTCTTATCAAATAAGGGAAATATCAAAAGTATAAGTGCACCAATTAAAATTGGTATATAAAATGTATCTGTTTGAAATCCTTTTATTTTTAAGGTTGGAAATTTTAATATAGCAATAATCATTGATATTACAGATATAGCTGCAATAATTATTACTGGAATCATAAAAATCACCAAAAGAAATTATAATCTAAAAACAAATTATTAACAATATATTTTTATATCATAATAATAATTTATTATATTATTATTTGACTTCTCATTTAATTGACAAACTTGCATTTTCGAATTATAATTGTAGATGGAGAATTTTTTAAAAATTCAAATAAAGAAAGAGGTAATAAAAATGAAAAAATTTGATATTTTAAATCAAATCTCTAAAATCGGTGTTGTTGCCGTAGTTAGAGGAAATAGCAAGGAAGAAGCAATTAAGATTGCTGATGCTTGTATTGCTGGTGGAGTTACTTGTATTGAATTAACATATACTGTACCAGGTGCTCGTGCTATTATTGAAGCATTAGTAGAAAAATATGCTGGAAACAAAGAAGTAGTAATTGGAGCTGGTTCAGTTTTAGACCCTGAAACTTGTAAGGGTGCTATTGAAGCAGGTGCTAAATTCATTGTTGCACCATCATTCAATGAAAATGTAGCTAAATTAGCTAATAGATATCAAATTCCATATGTACCTGGAACACAAACTATTAAAGAAATTGTTACAGCTATGGAATATGGTAGTGATGTAATTAAGGTATTCCCTGGAGATATTTTAGGACCTAGATTTGTTAAGGACGTTAAGGGACCACTTCCTTATGCTAACTTAATGCCATCTGGTGGTGTTGATATCGACAACATTAAAGATTGGGTTAAGGCTGGTGT
>CAMOUB010000086.1 GCA_946626345.1 uncultured Caryophanales bacterium
TTTAACACAATATAAAATGAAAGAGAGGGAATGTCGAGCCTTGTCTACTCGACTGTTTTTATGCTTACAGATAAACAAAAGAAAATTTTCAAATTAATAATTTTACTAGCAGCAGCTATCGCACTTACTTGTGGTGCTGAATATATGATAGAATTCTTTATGCATTCAGATAAATCAGAATTTTCATTCTTTGCAAGTCATTTATCACTTGGTCTTGCATTAATGTTTATGGGTGTTGTTGCATTTTTATTACCATTTACAACAAGAACTAGATTTGGTGATGGTAAAGGTGATAATATGATGTTAATAGTTGGAATATTATTAGCATTATCAGGAATTATAACAATAGGCTTATCATTTGTATTATAATTATTTGAAAAAAATGTCTTCCTATTATATAATATAAGTACTAGGAAGATGGCCGTGGAGCTCAGAATATATTATAAGGAAGCTGAGAGATATTATGTGCTGGATGCCCTTAATTTGGGAACCCTAATTGATACTAAAAAGAGGCTTCCACCGTGTGGAATTTAGGTTCTTCACGAACCTTCCTAGGTTTATTTATTTGTGGATAAAAAAATCCACTTTTTTATTTGTCTTTATATGATTTATTTGTTATAATAAATCGTTATTGAAAAAAGAGGAAAAAATAAAGTATGAATTTTAAAGATTTTAATATATCAAATGAAATAATAGAAGCACTAGAGAAAGAAAATATATATGAGGCAACACCAATACAAGAGGGTTCAATTCCTTTATTTCTAGAAGGAAATGATTTAATTGGACAAGCTCAAACAGGAACAGGTAAGACATTTGCATATTCTATTCCCTTAATTGAAAAATTAGATAGAAAGTCAAAGAATGTAAATGCCTTAATTTTATGTCCTACAAGAGAATTATCTATTCAAGTATCAAATGAAATTAATAAATTAATTTCAAATATAAAAGAAATAAAGATAGCTACTATTTATGGTGGTGAATCTTACGAAAAGCAATTTAAAGCATTAAGATTAAATCCACAAATAGTAATTGGTACACCAGGAAGAATCATTGATATGATGGAAAAGAAGAAATTATCTTTTTCACATATTAAATATTTAATATTAGATGAAGCAGATGAAATGCTAAAAATGGGTTTTCAAGATGATCTTGAAAAGATTTTAGAAGATATGCCAAAAGAACGTCAAACAGCATTATTTTCAGCAACATTACCTTCATTTATTAAAAATATAACAAAAAAATACATGAATGATCCAAAAATGGTTATGATTGAAGCTAAAACTTTAACTGTTGAAGCAATTGATGAGCGTGTTTATTTTTGTAAAAGAGATTCTAAAAAGGATTTATTAATCAGATTATTAGATTATAATCAATTTAATTGTGTAATGATCTTTGCAAATACAAAGGCAATGGTAGATGAATTAGTTTTATTTTTACAAAAACAAGGATATAAAACTGATGGATTACATGGTGATTTAAAACAAAATATGAGAGATAGGGTAATGCAATCATTTAGAAATTCTAATGTAGATATCTTAGTTGCTACAGATGTTGCAGCTCGTGGTATTGATATTGATGGAATTGATTGTGTAATTAATTTTGATGTACCTAATGAAAATGAATTATATGTTCATAGAATCGGTAGAACTGCAAGAGCAGGAAAAGAAGGAATGGCCCTAACTATCGCAACATCTAAAACTAAAGGTAGAATTTTAGATATTGAAAATTATACAAAAAGAAAAATTAAAAGAGAAGAAATACCTTCAGTTAAAGATATTAATACAGCATTAAATAAAAAATTATATTTAAATATTTTAGAAAATATTGAAAAATATAAAGATATTCATGATTATGATTCTTTAATTCAAAAATTAGCAAGAATTAATTCAGATCCTGTACCTGTATTAAATGCTTTATTAAAAATGATAGATTTTAATAAAAGAGAATATAAAGAAATCAAAATATTGAGATATAATAATAAAGAAGAGAATAAAAAGAACTCAAAGTCTAAAAATAATAAAAATGATTCTAAATCTAAAAAGAATGATAATACTAATAAATCATTAGCTATTATGGAAGTTAATTTAGGATCAAATGACAAAATTAGACCTAATCAATTAGTTAATTTCTTCCATGATGAATTTATGATTCATCGTGAACATTTTGGAAAGATTATTATTGAAAAGGATAAAACATTCTTTGAGGTTAAAAGAGAAGCATTAAGATTCTTTAATCAAAAGAAAAAATTCAATAATAAATTATTAAAATTTAAGGAAGTTAAACGTTAAAAGAGAGGGAAAAAATGAGAATTACTGCAGGTAAATTACGCCATAGATTAATAGATATGACTAATCTAGAAACAACAAGAGAAACTCAAGATAAAGTTAGAATGGCTATTTTTAATATGCTTGGACAATATTTTGATTCTGGTGTTTGTCTAGATTTATTTGCAGGCTCAGGAGCCATGGCTATAGAGGCATATTCTAGAGGCATGGATAAAATATATATTAATGATATTAATATAAAGGCATTAGATGTATGTAAAAAGAATTGCAAATCTTTAGGTATTAGTGATGCAATATTTACAAATTATGATTATAATATTTATAGTAATAATATAAATCAATTATTTGATTTAATAATATTAGATCCTCCATATAAAATGGATGATGTAGAAGGTATTTTAAATTCAATTATGAAAAATACTAAAGATAATACTATAATTGTTTTTGAAATGGCTAACGAAACAGTATATCCCAAAAATATAAATGGCTTTAGTGTCATAAAAGATAAGAAATATGGAATCAAAAAAGTAATTATTTATAAGAAGGTTTTATAATGCTAGATAAAATATATAAGGAGATAAGATTAGTAATTAATAATTTCATAAAAAAAGATTATTGGAAATCTTTTTGTTCTGCAGATATTTTTTATTTTGATGATAGTAAAAAGAAAAAAACAATGATTACATTTATGGATTCATTCTTTGGTGAATCATATGGATTACAATTTTTTGTAAACACTGATGGATTTAATTATGTCCATGATATTTTCACATCTAAAAATCCTGATATGATATCTGTTGGAGATTGTGATTCTTTATGTGCCGTATTAGTATCTAAAGAAAAATTAACAGCTGAAGATAAAATCTTTTTAACTAAATGTAAATCAAGAGTAAAAGAAGAAAATAATTTAATCATATATCGCTTTAAAAAAGGGTATGCACAGCGCCATGCTAATCTAAATGAATTAAAAATGATACTTGAAAAAATATCTTATCTATCAAGTATAATTCAAAATGAATTTAATGATTTAGTTAACGCATTTAATCAAGGATTATCTGCTGTTGCGTATGTAAATTTAGAAGAATATTTATATCATATTAGCTATTTACCATTACCATTTTTAGAGAAAAATCCTAAATATAAGCCAGTTAATCAAGATTTTTTAAATGAATATAAAAATAAAACATTTATTAATGATGAATGCTATTTATTTACTTCATATTTACCTATAATTATTAAAGAAACAAATGTTAGACCACTCTTATTATATTTTTATTTTAGTGAATCTAATAAGAGCTATTTAAAATTTATTATAGATGATCCTAAGGCATATTATGATTATATCTATGGAATTTTAGATGAGGTATTCTTAAATGTAGGTAAGCCTATAAAATTCATATTTAATAATCGTGATTTTTTCTATTATGTTGCTAAAACATTAAATGAATTACAAATTGAATGTGAAAGAACAGATAATAATGATAGAGTAGATGATAATATCACTAATGTTATATCTCAAATATTTGAAAAGACTAATGATGATGTAATAGAAAAAGAAGAAGCTGTTATCATCTTAATGGATACTTTAACAAAGCTTATTAATGAAATTAATGAATCAGATGATGAAACTAAAGAAATTAATCCTGAAAGTTCTAATCTAGTGTCTTAATTTGCTTGAAAATGATGGCTATTAATGATAAAATACTTAATGTATTTTAAATTGTTGATGGAGATTATGTAATAAATTTATTGTAAAGCGAGGATGGTATGGTGAAAGCATCCCAATAATAATTACTGGACACTCCGGAATGCCTCTAAAAAAGGCCGTATTAAGGCGTTAACTTATAATTGAGAGCTTTAGCTGAAGTAAGGTGGCACCACGTATTTAACGTCCTTATACATTTTTGTATATGGGCGTTTTTTTTAGGAGTTTTTTATGAAAACTGTTTTACCAGATATTGATATGGGAAAAATAAAATTAAGAGAAATAAATGAATCTGATTTATTTGATTTATACGAATGTGGTAAAAGTAAAAAAATGTGTGAAACATTAAACTGGGGTCCATTTGAAAGATTATTTGATGCTAAATTTGTTTTAAAAGAAATTTATTTAAAAAGACCTATAGATGGAATACCTAAAGGTTATGCAATAATAGTATCAAATAAAATGGTTGGTATGATTGATTATCATACATATAATGAAAAAGATAATTCAGCTGAGATTGGTTATTTTTTAAACCCTGATTATTGGAATCAAGGTATAATGACTAAGGCTTTAAAGAAAGTTATTGATATTGGCTTTAATTATCTAGATTTAGATAAAATAATTATTGGCAGTGACACAACAAATGAAAGAAGTCTAAATTTAATTCAAAAAGCTGGATTAAAATATGAGACAAGTATTGTAAATGAATATAAAGATAAAAGCCATTTATGTTTATATTATTCAATTTACAAATATGAATATAAGGAGAATTAAAATGATAACTAAACCAAAAGGAACATATGATATCTTACCTGATGAATCAAGATCATGGTCAAAGCTAGAAGATACAATTAGAAAGATTTGTAAGCTTTATAACTATAAAGAAATTAGAACACCAATCTTTGAATCATTTGACGTATTCCATAGAGATATAAATGATACATCAGATATGGTTACAAAAGAAACTTATGATTTTAAAGATAGATCTGATAGATTAATTACTCTTCGTCCTGAGGGTACAGCTGGTGTTGCAAGAAGCTTCATTGAAAATAAATTATATGTTGAAAACCCAGTATCTAAATTATTCTATATGGGACCTATGTTTAGATATGAGCGTCCTCAAAAGGGAAGAAATAGACAATTTAATCAATTTGGTGTAGAAGCACTTGGTTCTAATTCACCATTAATTGATGCAGAAGTAATCGCACTAGGCTGTGCATTAATTAGAGCCCTTGGATTAAAGGATGTTAAGGTAAAAATTAATTCTTTAGGTGATGAAGAATCAAGAAAGAATTATAGAGATGT
>CAMOUB010000087.1 GCA_946626345.1 uncultured Caryophanales bacterium
CTGCAAAGCTTGGTGTTATCAAAGTTGTTAAGGAAGTAACAGGCTTAGGCTTAAAAGAAGCTAAGGACTTAGTTGACAATGCACCAAAACCAGTTAAGGAAAAAATTTCTAAGGCTGAAGCTGATGAATTAAAGGCTAAGTTAGAAGCTGCTGGCGCAACTGTTGAAGTTAAGTAATTAATATTTAATTTTAATGATAAAAATGAGAATGCCTTTTGGCATTCTTTTTTATATGATATAATTGATATATAAATGAAATTGAGGTTATTATTATATGTCACATTATTATTCAAAAACTCAAGATGATATAGAATCTAATCCACAAGAATTTATCTTTAATTTTAAAGAACATACATTTAAATTTCATACAGATAATGGAGTATTTTCTAAAGAATATATAGATTATGGTACCTTTGCTCTTCTAAAGGCATTTATACCTAATAATATAGATTTACCTATATTAGATGTAGGGGCAGGTTATGGCCCTATAGGTATAGTTATATCTAAGCTATATAATAAAAAAACATATATGCTAGAAATTAATGAAAGAGCATATAATTTAATATTAAAAAATATAGAAGAAAATAAAGCTGATTCTATAGCTTATAATTCTAATTTATATGAAAAACTACCTTTAGATATGAAATTTGCATCAATTATAACAAACCCTCCTATTAGGGCAGGAAAAGATGTTGTATTTTCTATTTATGAAGGTGCATACAAAAGACTTGATAAAAGTGGTGAATTATGGGTAGTAATTCAAAAGAAACAAGGTGCGCCATCATCAAAAGAGAAGCTTGAATCATTATTTGGTAATTGTGAAATAATAACAAGAGATAAAGGATATTATATCTTAAAAAGTGTAAAACAATAAAGTTTGGCCAATAGTTATAATAATTATTGGTCTTTTTATTTTATAAAAAAGTGTTATAATAAATATAGATATTCGGTTTGTATAAATATTAATAAATTTAATTAAAACGCTAAATAAGCCAAATTTATGGGCTTATAATCGATATTATGGAGGTATTTATGGCACTATTAAATGATTTAGCTATGAAAATGATAGAATATTATAAAAATGATCCTGGAAATATTGATCATTTAATTAAAGTTCATGCTTATGCTAAGCTTATTGCAGAAGAAGAACATATAGATAAAGAATTATTATTAATAGTTGAATCAACTGCGTATTTACATGATATAGGTATTAAAAATGCATTAGCTAAATATAATAGTGCGATTGGTGAATTACAAGAAAAAGAAGGACCTGATGAGGCAAGAAAGATATTAATTGAGCTAGGTTATGAAGATACTATAATAGAAAGAATATGCTATATAATAGGACATCATCATACATATGATGCTATTGATAATATAGATTTTCAAATAGTAGTAGAAGCTAATTTAATAGCTAATTATTATGAAGAAAAGCTTCCTAAAGAAAATATATTATATTCATATGATAAGGTATTTAAAACAGAAACAGGAAAGCTAATAATGGAAAATATTTATAATTTATACTAAAAAAAACACTTCTTATTCGGAAGTGTTTTTTTCATCTACTGATTCTTTATCTAGATTTTCTTCTGGGTTTTCATATTTAAATACAAAATATTTTCTACCAATATAATTAAATACTAATACAACACAAGTCATTAATACTTTCATAAATAATTTCCAAAATTGGAATGTTATATTAAATATAGTTAATTCAAGTGTAGGATATATTGGTGCTGCAATATTTATTCCAAGTTCTGTAATTAAAAGCCCAATTAAGCTTATAACAACAAATTTAATAAATACAGTCTTTGATCTAGTTTGACTTTTTGTAATATATCTATATACAAATTTTTGTAAGAACCAATTTGTTAAAAGTCCTACAGTAAATCCTAATGCTGTAGATAATATTAGATTTAAATTAATATCTAGTGCCTTAAATACAATTAGATTACAAAAATAGAAAACTGCATAATCTACTAATGTTGCTATACCACCAACAATTAAGAATCTAATCATTTCTAAGATAAGTTCTTTTTTACTCTGCTTCATTTCTTTCCTCTATACATTTCTTTTTCTTTTTAAAGTAAGGAACGGCAAATACTATGCCAACAACACTTGTATAAATTATACTACTAATTATAGATATTTTACAACCTAGGTCAAATTTTTCAGGCTTATATGTTAAATTAATATCAATATCAGATATATTTTCATCAATAATAATACCTAAAAAGCCACCATTGATATTACATGTTTCATATCCCTTTGTTTCTATAATCCAGTCATCAGAATATGCATATGCTGTCTTTATTATTTTTGCAGAAGAATCATTATTCTTAAATTTAATATGCATCTTATTTTTATTAAGTTCAAATAATCTATCTTTATATTCATTTTGTTTTTCTATAAATTCATCATATATATCATAGCTAAATCCATATAATTTTCCTGCTGAATTAGTATTTTCTCTTTTTGTTATTACTAATTTTTCAGGTTTATAATATTCATCATCTGGATTTATTGTTTCGTATTCTTTTGGATAGAATACATTATATAATAATGGATTATAAATTTCTTTTTTATCTCCATTATCATCAATATATGAATGATAGAAATAAATATTAGTAGAATCATTTGCGTGAATCTTTTCATTATTTGGAATATATACAACTACATCATTTTTAAATATATTTTGAGTTTTATATCCATTTAATTCATATGAGCTATATCCCTTTAAGAATTCATCATCAGAAAAAGAAATATTAGAATATGATGTTCTTGCCATTGATTCACTAATTATAGTATTTTCATCTACATGCTTAATATTAGATTCTAATACCTTTTTCATATTAGCTTCTAATTTATCATATAGCTTATATTTTATATCTTTTTCTTTTGGAGTTGAAACATATGCAGAATTTAATAATGCTATATCATATATAGGCTTATCATATCTAACATATTGATTTAATTCAAATACAGAATCATATACTATAAAGTTAGGCATATCCTTTAATTCATAATAATTAGCTTCTTTATTGTATATAGTTTTATTTCCAAGCTTTGTATAATATTTTTCTGGTAATTTTAACCACTGACAATCCTTTTCTTCAATTATATATTTAGTATTAGTTTGGATTGAATCTAATAAGCCATATCCGTAAATAGAAGATCTAGACCAACCACTAAATGATGACATATTATATATTTCATTATAATAATAATTTAGTGGAGTATTATAAAATGATTGGAAAAATGAATTCATATTAGCTCTATCAACTAATAGATTTGTATTAGTTGTTGATTTAGCATAAGATGTAAAGAAGCAGCTTCTATATCCATCAATATCTTTATATCCATATTCATATAATTGATTTTTCTCAGCCTTTAGTGTATTAGTTGATTGGATATATGTTTGTGAACCAACTGATGAAAAAGTTATTACACCTGAAAATATTGCCTCAGCAAATATTACAAGTGGTAATACAAAGTACATAATTCTTAATGCCTTATATTTTTTTATTATTTCAAATATTATAATTATAAGCATTAATAATAAATATATTCCAATAAAGATTAATGAACCAATTAATATAGGATAGAAGTAATCATCATCAGGCTTATAATGCATGAATAAATCAGTTTTAGTTATTAAAACCATTAATAATGTACCAAAGCCTAATGCTAATAATATTATAGGTAATATCTTAGTATATGGTTTAACTCCAATATTGAATGATTTTTTATTCATAGCCATAGCTGCTGCATATAAATTAATTAAAAGTGGAATAAAGAACCATCTTACATATGGCCAACCATTAAATGTAAATATCATCGCGAATAAAGGTATAGCAAACATTACATTTAATAATATAACCCAAAGCTTTAATCTATTTTCTGTCTTACCCCAAATAAAGAAGAAGTAAGCTAAATAAATTAAACCACCAGATGTAATATATAAAGTTGCGTGTTCTCTAATATATTTCCCTGCAGGATTTAAGCATAAAGAGAATGGATCATTTGGCATAAATATATTACACCACTGGGTGAAATAATGATTTAACCATGGTGTTGTTTTACTACCATTTTCTGCAAATAGCCAGATGCTTTTATCCATTGGCTGTTGATTTCTTAAAGATTCATTTAGCATATAATAAATACTTGGTAGTGCCATACAGGCAGCAAGTATAACTGAGAATAATATAGTTGTTATTAATAATGTAAAATCAATATAAAATTTCTTAGTAGCTAAGAAGAATTTTTTATTATATAAATGCTCTTCAACTACAAAATATACAGCCATAAATGCAAATAGCATATATGAAATATAATAATCATAAACAACCATTGTTGCACCAAGAAGTGGAACAAATAGCCAATATTTCTTACCCTTTTCAATTAACACATCAACTACAAGCATTATAAGTGGAGCGTAAAAGCATATACCTACATATACAGGGAATACTAATTCAGATTGAGTAACTCCACCTACAAAATATATGAATGATATTATAAACGATACTGTTGGTTTAAATCCTTTTCTAATAAAAACAGAATATAAAATAAAAGAACCTAGCATTACACGAAGTAGTGTTGCAAATGTAAAAGCCATAGCTGTAGGTATAAAATAACTTAAAACAAACGCGATTACTGTAAAGAAATCTATTGCGAAATAATATACACCAGAAAAAAATGATGTACCTCCATATAGGCCTGCTTCATATAATGATAATGTATTAGTTTTTATTTTTCTAAATAGATTATCAATATAAATATGATATTCAGCTACATCATCAGTATGATAATTTAAAAAAGTATCATAATATGTAGGATATACCATTAATACAACCATAAATATTGATAATATTAGGGTTAATGCAATAAATGTATTTAATTTGCTTTTAAATATGTAATTGAAAAACCTAACAATTTTATTTTTTTTAGGCTCATTTAATACTATAACATCTTCCATAATAGGACCTCACACATAAAAAATTATATCATAAAAGTTTAATAGATTGAATATAGTTATTTATATAATCACGTTAATTGAAAAAGTAAATTCCGCTATAAATAGTTGAAAATTTCAATTAGTAAGAATGAATGACTAAATTCCGTTAAAACACGGTTGAATGTCATTCATTCTTTTTTTGTATAATTAAGAAAATGTTGTATAATGTAATTGCCAAAAAAAGGCAAAAAAAATAATGGTAGTTGGTCTAATGATAGCGAATAGTTAATTTTGCATAACTTAATTCCGCCGTGATTTATT
>CAMOUB010000088.1 GCA_946626345.1 uncultured Caryophanales bacterium
TTGTTGAAGCATCTAGATCACTACCAAATTGAGTAAATGATTCAAGCTCTCTATATGAAGCTAAGTCCAAACGAAGTGTACCAGATACCTTTTTAACAGCCTTAGTTTGCGCAGCACCACCAACACGTGATACTGATAAACCTGGGTTAATGGCAGGTCTAATACCCTTATAGAAATAATCAGATTGTAAGAAAATTTGTCCATCTGTAATTGAAATTACATTAGTAGGGATATATGCAGAAATATCTCCTGCTTGAGTTTCAATAATAGGTAAGGCAGTAATTGAACCACCACCTAATTTGTCATTTAATTTAGCTGCACGCTCAAGTAATCTTGAATGTAGATAGAATACATCACCTGGATATGCTTCTCTTCCTGGTGGTCTATGTAATAATAATGACATTTCACGATATGCAACAGCATGTTTTGATAAGTCATCATATACAATTAATACATTCTTTCCTTGATGCATAAAATATTCAGCCATAGATACTCCAGAATATGGAGCTAAATATAACATTGGTGCAGGATTAGATGCAGATGCTGAAACAATGATTGAATATTTCATTGCATCATTATCCTTTAATGTTTCATATACATTTGATACAGTAGATTCCTTTTGACCGATTGCAACATAAATACAAATTACATCTTTTCCTTTTTGATTTAAAATTGTATCAACTGCAATAGATGTCTTACCTGTTTGACGGTCACCAATGATTAATTCTCTTTGACCTTTTCCAATTGGAACTAAAGCATCAAGTACTTTAATGCCTGTTTCAAGTGGTTCATTAACAGCTTTTCTATCCATTACGCCTGTTGCTTTAACTTCAATTGGTCTATATTGTTTAGCCTCAATAGCTCCTAAACCATCAATAGGTTGACCAAGTGAGTTTACTACTCTACCAATAAATTCTTCTCCTACTGGAACTTCAAGGATTCTTCCAGTACATTTTACTAAATCGCCTTCTTTAACCTTTGAAGATTCACCAAGTAAGATTGCACCTACACAGTCTTCTTCAAGGTTTTGAACCATACCATATACATCATTTGGGAAAACTAGTAATTCACTTGACATAGCTTTATTTAAGCCATGTACTAAAGCAATACCATCACCAACTTGAACAACGTGGCCTACGTTTTCAGTTTTAATGTCTTCCTTATATGATTTAATTTGTTCTTTAATTAAGGCAGATATTTCAGATAAATTTATTTTTGCCATACATTTATCCTTTCCTATAATAATGATTCCTTAAGCTTTGTTAGAGAATTTTTAAGGCTTAGGTCAACAGATTCGTTGTTTACAAGCACTCTAAGTCCTCCAATTAACTCAGGATTAATTATATTTTCTACTTCTATTTTTTTATCTTTATATTTAAACTCTAAAGCCGTAATAACTTCATTCATAAGCTTATCATTTAATTCACAAGCACTAAATACTTGAGCCTTAACGACATTATTATCATTTAAAATTAAAGATTCATATTCATCATATATTTCTTTAAATAAGGAAAATCTATTATGATCAATTATTACAAAAAGTAAATGAATAAAATCTTCATCTAATTGAAAATACACTTTTTTAATAATTTCCTTTTTTTCTTCCTTATTTATTACAGGAGATACCATAATCTCCATAAATTCTTCATTGTTAAAGCCAGTTTCAAAAACTGTCATAAAACAATTACTAAATACTTTTGCTTTATTATATTCATGAGCTAATTCATAGATAGCTTTAGCATATTCATTACCAACCACTATTCATTTGCCCCCTTCAAGATATCATCAACAATACTAATATATTTTTCTTGATTAATCTCTTTAGAAACAATCTTTTCAGCAGCAGCAAATGCTACTTCTACAATTTCTTGTCTAATCTCTTTTTCCATAGAGCTTCTTTCTTGCTCTAATTCTAATTTAAGATTATCCATTCTTCTTCTAGCTTCATCTCTAGCTTGATTAATAATTTCATCACGCTTAATGCTTGCATCTCTTTCAGCTCTATCTAGCATTTCTTTTACTTTTTCTTTTGCTTCTTGAAGTTGCTTATTTAATTCTGCTTCAATTTCAATAGCATTTTCTTTTGCTTTTTGAGCGTCAGATAATTCTTTATCAATTACTTCTCTTCTTTGTTCTAAGATTTTTGTAATTGGCTTCCAGAAGAATATTGCTACAATAATAAATAATAATATTGTTGCACCAATCTGAATACCGAAATCAATACCGTATTGTGTCAAACGATCACCGGTTAGGTTTGTGGTTTGATATAAAGGTCCTAAAGTTTCTTGAATTGTAGCTTTTATTTTTTCTAGTGCTCCTGATATATCTCCAAATAAAAACATTTATGGAACCTTACACTTTAAAAGTGTCCTTTCTTTTTAATTACATTACTAATAGAATTGCAATAATTAAACCGTATAAACCTGTAGTTTCAGATACAGCTTGACCGATTAACATTGTTGTACGAATTGTACCAGCCATTTCTGGTTGACGAGCCATTGCATCAACAGCATGTGCAGCAACATTACCTTCACCAATTGCGGCAGCAAAACCAGTAAATACTGCTAAACCAGCACCGATTGCTTTTAAGCCATCTCCAATTTCAACTAAAAACGCTAATACATTGTTTAAAACTAACATAAAATCCATAATATTTTTTCTCCTTCTCTTTTATGAATATATTTTATCTTCATCCTTGACCTTCATCGATGTAAAGATCATTGATAATATAACAAATACAGCTACTTGTATAACTCCAAAGAATATATCAAATATTGCATTCATAAATGGCATAATTGGTAATGCCGCCCAACCTAATGCATATTTGACTAATATTGAAATACATGTACCTGATGTAAGGTTACCAAATAAACGTAAGGCAAGTGAAATAGGCAATGAGAATTCACTTATTATATTCATTGGTAACATTATTGGGAATGGGTCTAAAAAGCCTTTTAAATAGCCTTTTACACCAAGTGACGTAATACCTGTTATTTGAATAACTAAAAACGTCATAAAGCCTAGCGCACCTGTAACAACTAAATATCCTGTTGGATTATCTAGTACAAATACAGCTGATATATTTGCAAAAAATACAAATATTGTTAAGGTTAAAAACCATGGTGAATATATTTTCCATTTTTTTCCAATGTTGGCTTTTACTGAGCCATTCATTAAATCAACTATCCACATAAATGGTACTAACCATAGTGGAGTTTTTTTCAATGGATTTACTCTTCTAATAAAGAAGAATAATATTATAAAGAATAAACATAATACACCTACGATAATTAATGTCGACCTAATTGCGCTTGGCATTGTATACAACAAGGTCATTCTTTAACCACCTTCTCTCTTATACACAAAAGCATTATTAAAAATATAACCTTAAGTGTAAGATAACCTGCAAGGGCTATAATCATACTTATTACGAAATCTTTTCTTGGCTTATCCTTTGCTAAAAAGCCTAGGACAACAAATACTACAAGCACTAATGCAAAACGTAATAAATACCACAATATAGTAGATTTTTTTGGATTATAGGTAGTATGTGTTGGATCTAATCTTGTCATTCTTAACATTCTTGCATTTTGCTTAACCATTAAGCCATGACACATTAAACCTAACATTCCACCAATGAGATAATATTTCCAATCTTGCTTACATAAAGCAAGAATTAGTGTAACTATACCAACAATTGCTATTGTTATTGGTACAACTAAAAAATTAATTTTTTGGTCCCTGGTCATTTTTCTTTTTTTCCTTTTCTTCTTCTTTTATAAGATATAAAAGATAGCTTACAAAAGTGAATAATCCACATAATACACCAACAACAGCCAGTATTGCTGGTAATGCAGAATCTTTATTAATTTTATATCCAATCAAATAACCAAGTCCTAACATTACTACCATGGTAACAATACCTTGAGTAGCAAGTGCATAAGTCTTAGCTAGACTGTTAAATTTCATTACTTAGTACCAAATAGACGGTCTCCACAATCACCAAGTCCTGGTACAATATATCCTACTTCATTTAATTTTTCATCAACTGAAGCAACATAAATATCAATGTCAGGATGTGCCTTTTGTAATGTTTCAACACCAATAGGTGAAGCAACTAAGCATACAAAACGAATGTTTTTAGCACCACGCTTTTTAATCATATCGATTGCTGCAACCGCAGATCCACCAGTAGCTAACATTGGGTCTACTACTAATACAACTGCATTAGGTGCTACCATTGTATCTGGGAACTTAGCATAATATTCATGTGGTTGTAGAGTCTCATGATCTCTATATAATCCAATAAAACCAACTTTTGCTGTAGGTATCATATCTCTAATACCATCAACCATTCCAAGTCCTGCACGAAGGATTGGAACAATTGTAATTTCAGCATCAAGTTCTTTTTGAACTGTCTTACAAATTGGAGTTTCAATTTCAACATCTTTCAAAGGGAAATCTCTTGAAATTTCATAAGCCATTAAGCCAGCAATTTCATTAACATTTTGATAGAAATCTTTTGTTGTTGTTTCTTTCTTTCTAATGTTTGTTAGCTTATGCTTTACCATAGAATGATTCAATACAATAACAGCCATATTAAAATTCCTCCTCGTATTTAGTTATTTTATCAATTCTTCTTTTGTGTCTTTCATTATTTGAGAATTTAGTTTCTAACCATGCATCAACTATTTCTTTTGCGAATGCTGGTCCTGTATATTTAGCACTTAATGCTAAGCAGTTAGAATCATTATGCTCTCTTGTTAAAATTGCTGCATCTTTATTGCAAACAAGTGCACATCTAACTCCTTTAACTTTATTAGCAATCATAGACATTCCAATACCTGTAAAGCAAATAACAATACCCCTATCTGCTACTTTATTTTGGATATCTTTAGCAACCATATAACCATAATCAGTGTAATCGCATGATTCCTTTGTATAAGTACCTCTGTCGATTACTTCATGTCCTGATTCTTTTAAATGATCAATAATAATGTTTTTTAATTCTAATGCTGAATGATCACAGCCGATAGAAATTTTCATAAATACCTCCTAAATGTGTCTCATGACACACAACTTCATCTTTTAAATTATATCATAAAAAATCAAGTGAATAAACAATATAAATAAAAAATAGAATTCCAAAAGATTAAAAATCTTTATGTAATTCTTCTAGAG
>CAMOUB010000089.1 GCA_946626345.1 uncultured Caryophanales bacterium
CAGCAACAATTGCATCTTCTGATTCTTCATAGAACATACCAGCATATTTACCAGCAGCTTCTGTTTGATAACCCTTAGAATCAACAGCAACCATAATATCTAGGCCATATTGCTTACCTGCAACATAGTCTTCCTCACCATAACCTGGTGCGATATGAACAAAACCAGTACCATCTGTAGTTGTAACATAATCAGCATTAATAACAGGTGATACTCTATCATATAATGAATGCTTATACTTTAATCCTAATAAATCAGAACCTCTAACATGAGATACTTCTTTAACATCTTCTAAATTTAATTTCTTTACTAAAGAATTTAATAAATCAGATGCACAAATTAATCTACCTTTATTTGAATCAAATACTACATAATCAATTAATGGTCCTGCAGCAACAGCAAGGTTACAAGGTAATGTCCATGGAGTAGTTGTCCAAATCATTAATGATGCATTTTCAAATACACCCTTTGCATCAACTAAAGCAAATTTAAAGAATATTGCTTTTGAAGTAATATCTTTATATTCAATTTCAGCTTCAGCTAAAGCAGATTCACTTGATGGTGACCAATAAACTGGCTTTAATCCTTTATAAATTAAGCCACGTTCAGCCATTTTAGCAAATACTTTAATTTGATCACGTTCAAAATCATGTTGTAATGTGATATATGGATTATCAAAATCACCTAATACTCCAAGTCTTTCAAAGCCCTTCTTTTGACGTTCTACTTGCTTATATGCATATTCTTCACAAAGTTTTCTAAATTCAGCAAGTGGCTTATCCTTTCTTGATACACCAGATTTTTGTAATGCATTTTCGATTGGTAAACCATGTGTATCCCAACCAGGAATATAAACTGATTTATAACCATTCATATTGTAATATCTTACAACAAAATCCTTTAAGATTTTATTTAATGCATGTCCTAGATGAATATCACCATTAGCATATGGAGGTCCATCATGTAATGTATATTCTCTTTTACTTTCATTTTTTCTAATTACCTTATTATAAAGGTCCATGTCTTTCCATTTCTTTTGAATAAGTGGTTCTTTATTAGTTAAATTACCTCTCATTTCAAAAGATGTTTTTCCCATAAATAGGGTGTCCTTGTAATCTTTCATAAATCCTCCTTAAAATAAAAAAATCCTTAAGCATTTAGCCTAAGGACGAATTAACCGCGGTACCACCTTAATTCTACATAAATTATGTAGCTCTCATTTGCTTTAACGCAGCATATACGAAACTGAATACTAAAATTTCCTCAGTTTAGCTCCTCCAGTGATCCGAATATCAATAATTATCTACATTTCACCATTACTGTAGCTCTCTAAATCATATTTAATATTCAAGCTGGGATCAGCATTTAAAATACATAAAAGATTATACTATTTATTTCTTTTCTTGTAAAGAAAAAATAAAAAAATCGAGTATCTCTACTCGAATTTTTATTTATTCGCTCTTTGTTTCTGAATCGTCATTTTGATTTTCTTCAATAACTGTTGTATTTGAATTTGCTTCTTGGCTTCTTGCAACTAAACTGAAAATACCAGCTAAAATATAGAATGGATTATCAGATAAAGCTCCAAATACAATTATAAATACTCTAGGAGCAACTTCATTGTTACCAGCTTCAATTTCATTGTTTTTCTTTGTACAAACAATTAATGCTACAATATTAAATATTAAAGCAAAAACAAAGAAAACAGCATATACAATTGTTGTATATGCAGCAGCAAGTGCTTCAGCATTTTCATCTACAATTGCAGCAGTAACACCAACAATTCCAACGATAAATAATATAACAGCTAATAAGCCAAATAGTGGGATGAAAATAATGTTAAAAATTCTACCTATTTTCATCATAGTTCTTGATGCATTTTTCATTCTTATACCTCCATCTTTTGATAAAATTATATATCTATAATTAATAAAATAAAAGTATTTTTAATATATTTTTTGACAAAAAATTAAAAATCTGGGCTTTTATTTCCCAGATTTAAATAATTCATTTAAATTTATATTATAATCGGATATTTTTAATATCTTATCATAATCTTCTTGATTATCATATATTGATAAGGTAGCAAAGCCTTGCTTTTTAGCTCCCTTAATTGCATGATAAATATCTTCTACAACTAATGCATCCTCTTTATCAATATTTTCAATTTCTAATATTTTTAAAAATCCAATACCATCTGTTTTAGTTGTATTCATATTACTAGCTGAATATACGAAATCAAAATAATTATTAATTGAATTAGTCATAAATGAATCAGTTAATAATTCAATTGCTGTAGCTGAAAATAATACTACTTTTCCATGCTTTTTTAATTCCTTTAAGAATTCTTTAGCACCTGGTTTTAAATTTTGTAAAATATATTGCTTTTTAACATATTCATACATTTTATTTTGTAAATCAATGAAAGAAATATTATTAAAATAATTATCATGAATATATTTCACTGCTTCTGAGTTTGTTTTTTCTTTTGATATTTCATCAATATCTTCATCATATTTTATTTTATTATCATTTAAGAAGTTAGATAATAAATGTCTCCACATATGCATTGAATCAAGTAATGTACCATCATAATCAACTATAAATAATTTATAATTTTTTAAGAAATCTAATGAATTATTCAAGTTCAAATGCTCCTGTATATAATTGATAATATACACCATGCTGTTTAATTAAATCATCGTGGTCTCCACGTTCAATAATTGAACCATGATCTAAAACCATAATAGCATTACTATCTTGAACAGTTGATAATCTATGTGCAATTACAAATACAGTTCTTCCTCTCATTAAAGAGTCCATACCTTTACCTACTAATGCTTCAGTTCTTGTATCGATTGAAGATGTTGCTTCATCTAGAATCATTACAGGAGTATCAGCAAGCTCAGCTCTTGCGATTGATAATAATTGTCTTTGACCTTGTGATAACTGGCTACCATTTCCTGTTAACATTGTATTAAATCCATCAGGTAATCTTGTAATAAAATCATATGCATTAGCAGTCTTTGCAGCATTTATTACTTCTTCATCAGATGCATCTAATCTACCATATCTAATATTTTCCATTACAGTACCTGTAAATAGATTAGTTTCTTGTAATACAATACCAATACTTCTTCTTAAATCAGCTTTTTTAATCTTATTAATATTAATTCCATCATATCTGATTTTACCATCAGCTATATCATAGAAACGATTTATTAGATTTGTAATAGTTGTTTTACCAGCACCTGTAGCACCAACAAAGGCAATTTTTTGACCAGGTTTAGCATAAATTGAAACATTATGTAGAACAATCTTTTCAGGGAAATACCCAAAATCAACGTCAAATAATCTTATATCACCTTTTAATTCAGTATAAGTTATTGTGCCATTTTCATGTGGATGCTTCCAAGCCCATTTTCCAGTTTTTTCATCAGATTCTGTAATATTACCCTTTTCATCAATTATTGCATTTACAAGTGTAACATAGCCATTATCTTCTTCTGGCTTTTGATCTAATAATTCAAATATTCTATCAGCACCAGCAAGACCCATTACAACAGAATTTAATTGCATTGAAACTTGGTTAAATGAATTTGCAAATTGTCTTGCCATACCTAAATATGCAACAGCTATACCAATAGATAAGGCAACACCCATTTCACTTGATGCAGGTAATAATCTAAATTTAACATCACTAAATGTACCAAAGCCTCTTAATGAGAAATTAGGTACATTATTAACTACTAATACAACACCAATAATAGCTACAATAACATATAAAACATTTCCAATATTATGAATAATTGGTCCTAGCATATTTGCGTATGCATTTGCTTTATATGAATCATTATTTAATTGATCATTTAATTTAGCAAAATCAGCTTTAGATTTTTCTTCATGGTTAAATACTTTTACAACTTTTTGACCATTCATCATTTCTTCAATAAAGCCTTCGCATTCAGCAATTGATTTTTGTTGCTTAATGAAATATTTAGCAGAGCCTCCACCAATCTTCTTAGTAACTTGGAAAATAAATACAATAGCAACAATTACAGCAAGTGTTAACCATAAGCTATAATACATCATTACACCAAATAATAATGTAACAGTAATCATTGTTTGTACAAATTGAGGAATTGATTGACTAATTAATTGTCTAATTGCATCAACATCATTTGTATAAGTAGACATTATTTCACCATGAGGATTTCTATCAAAATAAGAAATAGGAAGTTTTTCCATTTTCTTAAACATATCCATTCTTAACCTATATAAGAATCCTTGTGTTACAGTACATAATAATTGATTATATAATGTAGTGGCAATAATTGATGCAATATAAACTGAACCTAAAGCAATAGATAGGCCAATTAATTTATCTTTAATTGCATCAAAACCTACGCTTGATGCAACGCCTATATTATGTTCAATTCCTTCATACATTAAATTAATGAATTGAGGCATAAATATAGATGCAGAAATTGCACCTACTGCAGCAATTAATATACAAATGCATATAATTGTAAATCTAATAGGATATGTTTTAAATACATAACCTAATAATCTTTTTAAAGTTTGTTTTTTATTAAAATTTCTTTTAGAAGGTTTAACATTCATTCTAGGCATTATTTGTTACCTCCTTCTACATTATTTTGTGAATAATATATTTCTTGATATATTTGATTATTCTTTAATAATTCATCATGAGTACCAATTGCAGATGCTCTACCATTATCCATAATAATAATCATATCTGAATCTTCAATTGATGATATTCTTTGAGCAATAATAATCTTTGTTGTTTCAGGGATATATTCTTTAAATCCTTTTCTTATAATTGCATCAGTTTTAGTATCAACTGCAGATGTTGAATCATCTAAGATTAATACTTTTGGTTTTTTAAGTAATGCACGAGCGATACATAATCTTTGTTTTTGACCACCAGATACATTTGTACCACCTTGAGTGATTA
>CAMOUB010000090.1 GCA_946626345.1 uncultured Caryophanales bacterium
GCATTTAAGCTAGATGGTGGCTTAGTTGAAACTATGGCTCACTATAAGGCTGCAGAAAAATTCATGCCTAATGTTGATTTTATTATCGATATTGGAGGACAAGATATTAAATGCTTTAAAATCGAAAATCATACAATATCAAATATTTTCTTGAATGAAGCTTGTTCTTCTGGATGTGGTTCATTCTTACAAACTTTCGCAAACGCACTAGGATATGAAATCCAAGATTTCGCTAAGCTTGGTCTAATGGCTAAAAAGCCTGTAGATTTAGGCTCTAGATGTACTGTATTTATGAATTCATCTGTTAAGCAAGCTCAAAAGGATGGAGCTACTATTGATAATATTTCAGCAGGATTATCTATCTCTGTTGTAAAAAATGCATTATATAAGGTTATAAGATGCACATCTAAAGATCAATTAGGACATCATATAGTTGTTCAAGGTGGAACATTCTTAAACAAGGCAGTATTAAGAGCATTTGAGCGTGAGCTTGGTCTTGATGTAGTATGCCCAAATATCGCAGGATTAATGGGTGCTTATGGCGCAGCATTATATGCTAAATCATTAAAAATAGAAAAGACTTCTACTATTACTAAAGATGAATTAAAAGAATTCTTACATACAGTTAAAAACATTCCATGTCAAGGATGTAATAACCACTGCTTACTTACAATTAATTCATTTAAGAATAATCCAAATAAATTTATATCAGGAAATAGATGCGAAAAGCCTCTTGGTATTAATAGTGCTATTAAAGGTGAAAACATTTATGAATATACAAGAGAAAAGCTAATGGAATTTAAACCACAACCTGGAAAAAGAGGAAAAATTGCAATACCTCTAGTTTTAAATATGTATGAATTATATCCATTCTGGCATACATTCTTTACTTCTTTAGGATTTGAAGTAATTAATTCAGGCTTCTCTAATCAAAAAATTTATCAAATGGGTCAGCATACAATACCATCAGATACTGCATGCTATCCTGCAAAGCTTGTTCATGGTCATATTGAAAAATTAATTAATGATGGAAATGAAGTTATCTTCTATCCTTGTATGAGTTATAACATTGATGAAAAAATGGGTGACAATCATTATAATTGTCCAATTGTTGCATATTACCCTGAAAATATTATTAATAATGTAGGAAAGATTAAAGATGTAACATTTATTAGTGATTTCATTTCTTTAGATGATAAAAAAGAATTCCCTAAGAAAATGAAATTAATTATGGATAAATATTTCTTATCAAAGCATATTAAAAATGGTGAAATTAAAGAAGCTATGGTTGCTGCTTATAAGGCATATGATGATTATTTAGCTAAGATTAGAGCGACTGCAGGTATTTATATTACAAACGCACGTGCTCATGATAGACAAATAATTGTCCTTGCAGGAAGACCATATCATCAAGATCCACAAATTAATCATGGAATTGATAAATTAATCGCATCTATGGGTGCTACAGTTGTAAGTGAAGAATCAATTTCACACTTAACACAAAAATTCCCAGTTAGAGTATTAAATCAATGGACATATCATTCAAGATTATATAGTGCGGCTAAATATTGTACTACTACTTCTGATATGAATTTAGTTCAATTAGTATCATTTGGTTGTGGCCTTGATGCAGTAACTACTGATGAATGTAAGGCAATATTAGAATCAAAGGGAAAAATTTATACTCAAATTAAAATAGATGAAATAACAAATCTTGGTGCTGTTAAAATAAGACTTAGAAGCTTATTTGAAGCATTAAAGCAAAGAAAGGATGATTAATATGGAAAAAGATTCAACATTTGTATCTGATAATTTCGAATATCCTCGCTTTACTCAAGATATGGTTAAAACACATACAATATTAATACCTTCTATGCTAGATATACATATGGCCTTATTTGAAGGCGTATTAAAACAAGCAGGATATAAGGTTGAGGTATGTAAAAACCAAGGACCTGAGGTTGTATCTGAAGGTCTAAAATATGTTCATAATGATACATGCTATCCTGCATTACTTGTTATAGGACAATTCATTGATAATCTAAATCATAGAAATGACTTAGATAAGGTAGTTCTTTTAATAACACAAACAGGTGGAGGATGTAGAGCATCTAATTATATCCACCTATTAAGAAAGGCACTAATTAAAGCAGGATATGGTTATATTCCTGTTGTATCATTAAATGCTTCTAATCTTGAAAAAGATTCAGGATTTAAATTAACATTTAACTTAATAAAAAAGGTTGCTGCTGCAATAACTTATGCAGATACACTAATGTATTTAAGAAATAAAACTAGATCTTATGAGAAAAATAATGGTGATGTAGATAAATTAACTAATGAATTTATAACTGACCTATTAGAACAATTTGATAAGAAAAAGGGTATAAGCTATTCTTCTATGAAAAAGAATATTAATAAAATAGCTAAAGCCTTTGACGAACTAGACCTAGATTTAGAACATAAAAAACCTCAGGTTGGTGTTGTAGGTGAAATATATATTAAATATGCATCCCTTGGAAATAATCACCTAGAGGACTTCTTAGTAAGCCAAGGAGCTGAGGTAATGGTACCTGGTTTATTTGGATTTATATTATATTCTTTATATAATGGAATATATGATAATAAAATATATGGTAGAAGCAAAAAAACAGCCCTAATAAATAAAGCATTAATTTGGTATATTAAACGTAGAGAAAAATTAATGATTGATGCTATAGGTAAAACTAAAATAACACCAATGAAATATTTTAGTCATACTAAAGACCTATCAGATGGAGTATTAGATCATGGTGTTAAAATGGGTGAAGGATGGTTATTAACAGCTGAGATGATGGAACTTGTAGAAATTGGTTATAGTAATATAATCTGTGCACAACCATTCGGATGCTTACCTAACCATATTTGTGGAAAAGGTGTAATGAAAAAGATTAAACAAATACATCCAGATGCTAATATAGTTGCAATTGATTATGACCCTAGTGCTACTAAGGTTAATCAAGATAATAGAATTAAATTAATGCTTGCAATCGCAAGAGAAAAAATTAAAGAAGGAGAAAAAGCTAAGCTTTAATACCAATTATGAATATTTTTGATAATTTAAGCAGTGATGAAAGAGAAATACTTTTTGATACAGTAACTCCAGTAGTAAGAAAATATCACAAGGGTGATACTATATTTTATGAAGGAGATGAATGTGATTATCTTGCATATGTAAATGAAGGTACAATAATCGCAAAACAATCATTCTCAGATGGTCATGATAGTATTGTAAGAATAATTAATAAATATGAATATATTGGTATTAATCTAATGTATTCTTCTATTCCTAAATATAAAGCATCATTCTATGCAGATAATGATGTAACTATATCTATGTATAGCTTTAATGATTTATTAATGCTAATGAAGGCATCTACTACTATCTTAAAAAATTTCTTAAGAGCTATATCTGATTCAGCTATTAGCTTAAGCGATCACATTAAGCTTTTAACTCATAAAACAATAAGAGGTAAAATTTGTTATTTATTATATAATGAATACCTAAAAACAGGTAAATTATCATTTAAAATAGAAACAACTAAAACTGATTTAGCAGCATTATTAAATATCGAACGTCCAAGCCTTTCATATGAAATGAAAAAGCTTCAGGATGAAGGTATAATAGAAAACAAAAATAAAAATTATACAATTCTATCACTTGATACATTGATGAAAGAATTATAAGAAAGAGGGCTCAAAATAAATTGAGCCCTCTTATTTCTAACTATACATATTATAGAAGCTAAAGGTACTAATTTATTAAATTGTATCATAAAATGAAAAAATTGTGATAGTTTTTTATTATCACAATTTGTATTCTCAGTTGGCGGACCAACAAGCAATCGAAATCTGTATAGTTAAGTCTTTTATTTGGTAGACTTGTCATTTTCGGGGTCGGTAGAGCAATTGAACAACCGTCTCAACAATGTACTCGTGGATTGGCGACTTTGGGAAAGAATCCACTTTTAATTTCCCTCTTCTTCAGAGATTTTATAATATCATTTAGGATGATAGTCAATATAATATGACTACAAAGGACTAACATATTTTTTTCAAAGCACTATCAAATAATACAAAATATTTTATAATTCTAATGTTTTTTTAATATCTCCAACTATAGTCTGGTTTAACTTTTTCAATTAATGATAGGTTATCTTTAATGATATTTGCATATATATTAACTTGATCAATGATAATCATATTTTCAATACCATTAGGAACATTAATACCTTTGATATTTTTAATATTTTGTCTTAAACCTTCTATCATTAATCCACACCCTAATGATTCTTTAGAACCAAATAATGTAGTACTATCATATCCAATTAATATTGTTAAATCATTTTTAATAAAATGAAAATCTTCTTCAGAATTAAAATGATAATATTTAAATTCATAATTGTTTTCAATTAAGAAATTAAATACTTTTAATATATATTTCTTTGTATTCTTTTCAAATTCATTTTTTTTCTTAAATAAGCACATAACAAAATTCCTTTATAACTAATTTTTATTTTCTAATAAGTAAAGCTACATTTTCAACGTGAGATTCAAAATTTTTAGAAGTGCTCCACATTTTAAATTAATAATTTAATAAATTTTTTCAAATTATCACCTGTTTATTTTGATAATATATCTAGTAATTCTTTTTTAAGTTTTGGTAT
>CAMOUB010000091.1 GCA_946626345.1 uncultured Caryophanales bacterium
AATAAATGAAAAAACTATGAAAATAGACTACAATTACTTTGACAAACACTATTCCTTATATTATAATAATAGTAACGATAACGTTTACAATTATATATTTATTCGGGAGGAATCATTATGGATCCAAAATTTAAAAAATTTTTAGGAGATAAAAGAGCATATATCTTCGACCTAGATGGTACAATTGCTGATACTGAAAGAATTCACTGGGAAGCACACAACTTAGTGCTTAAAAAAAGATTTGGTATCGAGGTTGACTTACCACACATTTATTCTTACTTAGGAACACCTGAAAGTGTATTCTTAAAACAAATTGAAAAGGATTATAATATAGATATCGGTGGTCCAAAAGGAAAAGGATACGAAAAATATATTAAAGAAAGAAATAAAGTTGCTGAAAAGCTTATTTTAAAAACATCTAAGCCATTCCCTTTCATGACAGAATTACTTGAAGGAACATTTGGTATATCAATTTTCTTAGTATCTGCCCAAAATAGACATCTAATTCATAAGATGCTTCAAGCTTGGGGCTTACTTGGAACATTTACAGATGTTAATACATTCGTAGTTGAAGGAGATAAAACAAAACCTTACTACTACGATTTCATTTTCCAAAAGATTTTAAAGAACGCAAAGCCTGAAGAGGTTGTTCTATTTGAGGATGTTAACAAATACCTAGATGAAGGTAAGAAACGTGGTTTCGTTACAGTAGGTATTAATAATGGCTTCGGTAAAGAGGAAGTTAAGAGTGACTTCACTATCGATGCTACACAAGCTTAATTAATTTGCTTCTTCCATAATTAATTATAAAAGGGAAAAGGTGGTACATTTGATGTGCCACCTTTTCTCTTTTTATTTAATTCTCATTGCTCTTAAGGCATTTAATATACAAATGATTAATACTCCTACATCACCAAATATTGCAAGCCACATTGGTAATTTAAATCCATTCATAAATGGTAAATTAGATATTGCAGCTAGTAATAATATAATAACCTTAATTCCTATAGATATTATAATATTTTCATATACAATTCTTTTTGTTTTCTTTGCAATTTTAAGCATTGTAGGTATTGCATTTAGATCATCATTTAAAATTACTACATCTGATGCTTCTATTGCTGCATCTGATCCTACAGCACCCATAGATATACCAATATCAGCTAGAGCAAGTACTGGGGCATCATTTATGCCATCTCCAACAAATGCTACTTTAGAATCACTATTTTTAATAATTTCTTCTACTTTTGAAACCTTATCATTTGGTAATAAGTTTCCATGGTATTTTTTTATACCTAGTGTATTACAACAAGATTTAACAGATATTTCATTATCTCCTGATAATACAACCATTTCTTTATTCATATTATGTAATGATAAAACACAATTTTTTGCCTCATCTTTAATTGTATCTTCTAATACAATAAGACCAATATATTCATTATTTTTAGAAATATATAATGTAGTACCTGGGTATATATCATTTGGAATATTAATATTATTTGAATTCATTAAATTCTTAGAACCAATTAAATAAGTATCATTATTATAATATCCTTTAATTCCATATCCTGGTGCTTCTTCTATTTCCATATCAAAAATATCACCCTCATATTTATTTATAGCTATAGCAAGTGGGTGTGTTGAATTCTTTTCTAATCCTTTTGCGATATTAATTAAATTAGAAGGTCCTTCTATTTTTGTTATTTCAAATGATGCTTTAGTTAATGTACCTGTTTTATCTACAACTATAGTATTACAATCTGCAAGTAAATCTAGGTATGATGCACCTTTAATAATTATTTTTCTTTTAGCATTTGCACCTATTCCTGCAAAATATGTTAAAGGTACAGATACTACAAGTGCACATGGACATGATACTACTAAGCATAATAATGCTACATATAGATAATCTTTAAATATATCAGCACTAAATCCATTAATTAAACCTAATATAACTGGAGGAATAATTGCTAAAGATAATGCTAGTATAACAACAATTGGAGTATAAACATGTGCAAATCTTGAAATAATCTTTTCAGATTTTGCTTTACGCATTGTTGCATTTTCAACCATATCTATAATCTTAGTTGCTGTAGAATCCTCATATCTTTTTTTAACTATTAATTCAAGTGGTTTATTCTTGTTTATAGAACCAGATAAAACAATATCACCTTTATTTATTTCAATATCTAATGGCTCACCTGTTAAGGATGCTTGATTAATTAATCCATTAGAATTAGAAATTGAATCAACAGGTACCATTTGTCCTGGTTTTACAATAATAATATCATCTATTTTTAAATCATCAGGTGAAATTAATGTGCCATCTTTTAATTCACATTTAGTTATTTTCATTCCCATTACATCAGTAATAGCTTTTTTGCTTCTTTTTACCGCGATTTCTTGGAATAATTCACCTACTTGATAAAATATCATTACAGCTACTGCTTCAATGTATTCTCTTTCACCTAAAAATCTAATGCAAAATGCACCAATAGAGGCAATTGCCATTAAGAAATTTTCATCTAATAGTTTTCCACTAAATACATTTTTTATTGCTTTAATTAATACATCATATCCTGCAAATAAATAAGCTATTACAAATATGATTAATAAGATAATCTCATTAGTATTAAAGCCTTCATTTTCATTTGGTAATTTAATAGTAAATGATAATATTAATCCTAAAAGCCATAATATGATAGATATTATTAATCTAAAAATTAATAATTTCTCTTTCTTTTCTATCATACTAAAAGCTCCATCTCTGGTTCTTCTTTCTTACATACTTCAATTACCTTTTCTATTAATTCTTCATTATCCATTTCAAGTAATAACTTACTAGATACAAAAGAGATAGTCGCATTTACTCCTTTTATCTTATTTAGCTTTCTTTCTATTTTAGCTGCACAATTAGCACAGCATAATCCTTTAAACTTAATAATCTTTTCCATATAAGTACCTCCTATTTAATAACAGTTGAATAACTGTTCAACTATATTATACAACAATTGAATAAATAGTCAACTATTTTTTTTAAAGAAAATATGGAGGCTAAAAGGCCTCCATATTTATAAATATTAATTATTAGTATTTCTATCCTTTACTAATACATCATGTGCTCCACCTTCAACGATAGATACACTTGATACTAATGTTAATTTTGCATTCTTTTGTAATTCAGGAATTGATAATACACCACAATTACAGAATGTATGTTTAATTTTTGATAATGTGATTTGAATATTATCATGTAATGGTCCTGCATATGGTACATATGAATCTACACCTTCAACAAATGATAATTTTGTTGCACCACCAAGGTCATATCTTTGCCAGTTTCTAGCTCTAGCTGAACCTTCGCCCCAGTATTCTTTCATATATGATCCATTTACTAAAACCTTATTTGTAGGTGATTCATCGAATCTTGCGAAATATCTACCTAACATACAGAAATCAGCACCCATTGCTAATGCTAATGTAATATGGTAATCATGAACGATACCACCATCAGAACAAATAGGAATGTATACGCCTTTTTCTTTATAATATTCATCACGAGCCTTAGCTACTTCAATTACTGCAGTAGCTTGTCCACGTCCGATACCCTTTGTTTCACGAGTGATACAAATAGAACCTCCACCGATACCAATCTTAATGAAGTCAGCACCAGCATCAGCTAAGAATCTAAATCCATCAGCATCAACTACGTTACCAGCTCCGATTTTTACATCATCGCCATATTTTTCTCTAACAAATTTAATTGTCTTTGCTTGCCAAGCTGTATATCCTTCACTTGAATCAATACATAATACATCAGCTCCTGCTTCTACTAATGCAGGAATTCTCTTTTCATAATCTCTTGTATTGATACCAGCACCAACGATATATCTTTTATCTTGGTCTAATAATTCATCTGGATTATCTTTATGTGAAGAATAATCCTTTCTAAATACGAAAGCAACAAGCTTTCCTTTTTTATCTATAATAGGAAGACTATTTAGCTTATGTTCCCAAATAATGTCATTAGCTTCTTTTAAGCTTGTTCCTTCTGGTGCTGTAATTAATTTTTCAAGTGGAGTCATGAATGTTGAAACCTTTGTATCTAATTCCATTCTTGATACTCTATAATCTCTTGATGATACAATACCAACAAGCTTACCTGAAGGAGTACCATCAACTGTTACTGCAACAGTTGAATGTCCTGTTTTTTCCTTTAATTCTAAAACATCTGCTAAAGTGTTATCTGGTGAAAGGTTAGAATCAGATACTACAAATCCTGCCTTATATGTTTTTACCTTTCTTACCATTTCAGCTTGTGCCTCTATAGTTTGAGAACCATAAATGAATGATACTCCGCCTTCTTTTGCAAGTGCTATAGCAAGTGTATCATTAGATACAGATTGCATGATTGCAGAAATAAGTGGGATATTCATTGTGATTTTTGGTTCTTCACCCTTTTTAAATTTAACAAGTGGAGTTTTTAAAGAAACTCTTGTAGGAATACAGTTTTCATCTGTATATCCTGGTACTAATAAATATTCACTAAATGTATGTGATGGTTCATCATAATAAAATGCCA
>CAMOUB010000092.1 GCA_946626345.1 uncultured Caryophanales bacterium
ATTATATGAAAATGAATCATAATTATCTATTAATAAAATCATTCTAGCTCACCTTCTGACATTTTTAATGCTCTAAGCACTGCCTTAGCCTTATTTTCAGTTTCTTGATATTCATTTTCTGCCTTAGAATCTAAAACAATTCCTCCTCCGGCTTGAACATAAACATCATCACCCTTTTTAATTGCAGTTCTTATACAAATACACATATCTAGATTTCCTCTAAAATCTATATATCCAATTGCACCACCATAGATTCCTCTTCTTTCTTGTTCTAATTCATCTATAATTTCACAAGCTCTAATCTTAGGTGCACCAGATAATGTACCTGCAGGAAGTAATGATTGTAATGCATCAATAGCATCTTTATCATCTCTAATTTTTCCTTCTACAGTTGATGTAATATGCATTACATGAGAAAATTTTAAAATATATTGATATTGCAATACATCAACTGAACCGAATTTAGCAATACGACCAATATCGTTTCTTCCTAAATCAACAAGCATATTGTGTTCAGCTAATTCCTTTTCATCATTTTTTAATTCATTTTCTAGCATTAAATCTTCTTTTTCATCCTTACCTCTAGGTCTTGTACCTGCGATAGGATATGTAATAACGCTATTACCTTCTTTTTTGACTAAGGTTTCAGGAGATGCACCTGCAATTTGTAATCCACCTAAATCCATAAATATCATATAAGGAGATGGGTTTAATCCTCTTAATACTCTATATGTATTAAATAGGTCACCTTTCATTTTTCCTTTAAATCTTCTAGAGAATACACATTGGAATATATCTCCATCTTTAATATATTTTTTAATCTTATCTATTTTCTTTGAATATTCTTCAAATGTATCATTTGCTTTAATTTCTTCAATAATCTTATTGTTAGGAATTACAGGATGGAAATCTGCTTTAACAAGTGTTATTAGGCTCTCTATTTCTTCTTTTGCTTTTAGATAATTTTCTTCTAAATTATCAGTTTTAATATTAACTATAAATATTAATTTTTGTTTTAAATTATCAAAAACAATTACTTTATCAAATAACATAAAATTATAATCATCAAATTTTGCTTCATCAATTGATTTGAATTTTAATTTAGGCTCCATATATTTAATTGTGTCATATGAAGCGAAGCCTACAAATCCACCTGTAAATGATGGTAGGTAATCAAAATATGGTGAATTATATTCCTTTATTATTTTTCTTACCTCATCTAAAGGATTTTTTGATTCAAAGCTTCTAGATTTTCCTTTTTCTGTAATTGTAACTAGGTTATCCTTACATTTAATTTCTAATATAGGATCAAAACCTAAGAATGAATATCTACCTTGCTTTTCATTAGTTACTGATTCTAATAAATAATGCTTTTTAGATACCGCCTTTAAATTTCTTAATACCTGTATAGGCGTTTTTATATCAGACATTATTTCTTCTGATATAGGAATAATTGAATAATTTTCATAATTTTTTAATTCATCTAAACTTGGTCTCATTTTCTTTTTCCCCCTTGGTTTAATAAACAAAAAAGCCCGTCCTAATATAAGGACGAGCTATAATATTCCCGCGGTACCACCTTAATTTGTAGGTTTTGAAGCCTACACACTTTAGAATGCCATCACATTCCTAGCTACTGACGTGAGCAAACGTAATAGGATAATCCAGTATAAACTGTTTCGCTATTCCCTCAATGGTCCATTTACAATCCAGCATCTCTATAGCATTTCCACCATCAGCTACTCTCTTTAAGCACTTATGAATGTTTTATCTCCATCTCAACGGTTTGTTTATTAAATTACCGATATTATAATATCTTTTTATAATTTTTGTCAATAATTTTGAAAAATTTTATTTTTAATTCGATAAATTATTAAATTCTTCAAATAATATTGCAACCATATAACAAATATAGTGGCATTTTTACGATATCAAACTTAATATTATTCTAAATATTCCTTCAACGATTATAAATACTACTATTCCTATACCTGCAAGAGGAATAACAACATCAATCTTATCATTTTTATAATCTCTTGTGTATGAGAATAATAATATTAGTGGTGCAAACAATACATATGCGAAGCAATTTCCTATACCAGATAAAGTAATTACTGTTGCATCACTACCTGTTATAATTGCTAAGATTAGTGCGAAAACAAATTCAACCAAGCCTGTAACTAAAAATACTATTGCTGTTACTTTTGCGAAATAAAATGAACCAGCATTTGATTTAACATAATTATCATAGTTATCAGTTGTTCCACCTATACGAATGTATTTTTTCTTTCTATTTTTCATAATTAGAGAAATTACCATTAAACTTACAAAAACAAGTGGAGTTGTAACAGGGAACAATATCAATAGATATGGAGGTACAAATACGTCTCCTGTAGAATATAATACTTTAAAAACAAATGTAATTAAAACATAAATAATAGGTAATAATGAACATAATCTATATGCAATTAATCCTGCTTTTCTATTTTCTAATATCTTTGGAGTATATTCAAAGAATGTAAAGAATACAAACCATAAGAACATATCAATAAATACATTAAATGCTATTTTTTTATTCATAATTATAGCAAATATTCCATTTAATCCATCCATAGGATTTGCATCTTCTGAAAAGCTAGCTATTGCCTTAGCTATTTCAAGACCAAAATGAAAATATAATACATAAAAGCCTGCGACTATTGCTGCTGCAAGACCACCATATACTAATAAATTTTTAACATATCCTTTACCATTTTTTAGAATAATAGCAAACTTAGATAACATAAAGCATGGTACTGCAAGCTCACCAAGTGTTCCTGCAATAGACCATATAATATTATATGTATCATTATCAATTAATTTAGACTTATTTACATAATAATATAAACCCATAGATATTCCTACAGCAAGGAATGCCATAAATACCCATGCTACTATTTTTATTCCTCTAATACCTAAAGGACCTCTATATTTTATATCACGTCCATTACCATATTCTAGTAATGCTTCTAAGTTTTTCTTTTTCTTTAATTCTTTTTTAGTTAATTCATTATCGGGAGTATTTATTATAATGACATCTTTTGTTTTCTTTTTTTCTTTCTCTTTTGGATTATTATCTATATTAAAATCGTCTAAGCTTTCTATTTTTCCGTTTTCATCTAGAACTTCCTCATTGAATCTTTCATCATCCATTTGAAACACTTCCTTTCACACTAATATATTATAGTAAAGAAAAGACGCCTTCAAGCGTCTTATTTATAATTCTACTGAATAATATTTTCTTCTTTATTCTTTTTAGCTAATTCATCAGCCTTAATTACTTTAAATACAGAAATAAATGCTGTAACTAAAATAACTAATGTACAAACGATTATAATAATAGGTACATAGTAATTTTCCATAACTTTAGCAAACATTACTATGATTGATGATGCTAGAATAAAAGCCGAACCAAATATTGATACTACATCTCTTGCAAAAGTAACTTTAATATTATCAGTACAAATAGATATAATAGTTAATATGATTAATGGGAATAATAATATTAAGCCTATTACAGGTAATCCTGTATTTGCAGCGGCGATAATAACTCCTACTACGTTTTCTCCATTATAACAACAGCCTATAAATAAATATGTTAATGTCATAACTGATAATACTAGGTAAGTAATATTTAAAAATATTTTTTTCATAGCAATAGCCCTCCAACAATAATTATAATGTTTTTTTAATTATTGTCAAATTGATTACTTTTCCCAAGGGAATACATAATTTAATTTTAATGAATCTCTAACTGCAGACATTTCCTTTTGAACTGGCTCAGAAATAGGAACTCCCTTATTCTTTCTATCTTGCCATACTAGATATTCTTTTTCACCTGCAGTATAAATTCTATTTTCTCCAGGAGCTTTTTTAGATGCACGAATGCCTCTTAAAATATCTCCTGATTTTTTTCTACATAATTCTTCACCTAAGAAGTGATTTGTATCAATTGCAATGAAAAAATGTCCTAAATGATAAGGCACTTTTTTACCATCCTTATCCTTACCATTTAAATCCTTGCCATAATTACCATCTTGTAAAGATGCTGATAATAATTCTACAGCAAGTGCATATCCAAAGCCCTTATATCCACCAAGTGCTTCTCCAATACCACCAAGTGTTGTAAGTGCTGCCTCACCTGATCTAATTTTCTTTAAGGCAACTCCTGC
>CAMOUB010000093.1 GCA_946626345.1 uncultured Caryophanales bacterium
CATCCTTTTCCTTTTGTTGATATAAAAGCTTTGCTTTAAATAACATACAATATACATTTTTATTATCAGCTGCATCATCTAATATCTCAATATAAGACTTATCATCCTTTTCATATAAATATAGGACTAAATCATATATTGCCTTAGGATCACCATTTTTAATTCTTTCTTCAATTCTTTTTCTTTTAGAAATATATTCAAAAGAATAATTTAATCTAGTTGTTGCCTTCTCACTTCCAAGGCTAGATGCAATCTTACAATAATTCTCAGCCATTTTTGAATCAACATAATCATTATCATAATCATACAATTTAACTATTTCATATGCAGCCTCTGCACTATCATTATTAGCTGCCTTAGTTAGGTAATCTAGGGCACCTGAAATTGATTTTTTTGTATCGTATAAGCCATATGCTAGCATCTTACCAAGTAGAATTTGACTTTCTATATGCTTTAAATTAGATGCTGAATCTAATAATTCATATACATATTTATATTTTTTATTATAAATTAATATATTTGCATAATCATATAATTCTTTTGACATTTCATGCGAATCATCTAGGCCATGTTGTTTTAATTCAGAATATATTTTTTTAGCATTATTTAATCTATCTAAAAAATCATATAATGCAGATGTTGATTTTTCACCTGGGTTATATAAAATATCTATTCTATTACCTAAGGCTCCTGTATCATTAATTTCTTCAATAGCGTCATTAATATAATTATATCTAATTGAAAAATCATATTCATCAGTTAGGCAATCAATATATTCATCTAATTGAATTTTGTTTAATAAAAGCTCATGTATAGTCATAATTTCACTCCCTTTATTCAAATTTTAAATAGATTGTTTGTAGGTTAATTTTATCACAAAATAAAAAAAATGAAAATAACCATTTTTGATTACTTTCATTTTAATAATTAATATGATAATATTTCAAGACCAGTTTCTGTCATTACTAAAGTGTATTCCCATTGTGCTGATAGGCCACCATCATCAGTATAAATAGTCCAATCATTTGAAGCATCTAAAAATACTCTTCTTGAGCCTTCATTTACCATTGGTTCAATTGTAAATACCATACCTGGGAATAATACCATACCAGTACCCTTTTTACCAAAATGGTATACAAAAGGATCCTCATGGAAATCTTTTCCTACTCCATGGCCTCCTATTTCATGTACTACTGAATAGCCATGTGCCTTACAATATTTTTCAATAATATAGCCAATATCTCTTAATCTAGAATATGGTTTAATTTCTTTTAAGCATAAATCTAAGGCTTCTTTGGTAACCTTACAAATATCTTTTGCTACATCACTACAAGCACCTATTAAAAACATTCTAGATGCATCACCATAATAGCCATTATAAATAGTTGTACAATCAACATTTATAATATCACCATTTTTTAATATTTGGTTTTTACTAGGTATTCCATGACATACTGCATCATTAACTGATGTACATACACTTTTAGGGAATCCTTCATAATTAAGTGGGGCAGGAATGCCTCCTAATTCTAAAGTCTTTTTATGAACTATATCATTAATATCATCAGTAGATATACCTGCACGAATATGCTTTGAAACCTCATCTAATACAAGTGTATTAATTCTTCCGGCCTCTCTAATTCCTTCAATTTCTTCTTCAGTTTTAATCATATCTCTTGTAGGTAAGTCTGTAATACCTAATTTATGGTATTTTTCTACTAGTAAATCATAATCAATCATCGTCTCTATCTCCTGTTGTCTTCTTTATATAAATCTTTTGCATATTCAAATCAACCTCATATAAGTCATCCGAATATTGTTTAAGACATTTTTTATCATATTCAGTGAATTCATTATTAGATTTATATCTTAATTCATGTTCAAGTGATGCCCACATATCCATTGCGATAGTTCTAAATTGTATTTCAACAGGAATAATTATAGGCTCTGAACCAAAATATATAGATATATCAAATACTATATGAACACTTCTATATCCTGATGGTTTAGGAGATATAATATAATCTTTTTTTAATCTAACCTTTATATCCTTTTGTTTAGATAATAAGGCAATAATTTGATATATATCATTAATATAATTACAAATTACTCTCATTCCTGAAACATCATATATATTTGTTTTTAAAGAATCAATAGTCATAGGATATCCTCTTCTATTTATCTTTTCTATAATATTTTCAGGAGTTTTAATTCTTGATTCTATATGATGTATTGGATTATGAGAAAATGTATTCTCACAAAAATCATCTAAATTTTCAACGATAGCATTCATTTCTCTTAATGCATATCTATAATATTTTTCAATCTTTAAATATTCCACAATAAGCTTTCTTTCATCTTCAGAATAGCTTTTTAAGGCATCTAATTTATATACCTGTGGTTCTTTTTTAGAATATAAGCTCATTTACAATTCACCACGATTATTTTATCACAAATAGCACCTATAATAAAGAAAAAACTATTCTTGCGAATAGTTATCTTATATTATTGTAATAATAATTAAAAAATTCTAAAGCAAGCTTTGCATCCTTTAAGGCATCAAAAGCTTTCTCTATAGGAAACCATGCATATGAATCAATTTCATAATTAGTTTTAACATCTAAATTATCACATTTAGCTAAAAAATTATACATTAAGGTATTACTCTTTTCAAAATATGCTGTCTTTAAAGGCTTAATCATAAAAGGCTTTAGGCCTACCTCTTCATCTATTTCTCTATATACAGCCTCTTCAGCACTTTCACCTTTATTAATATATCCTGCAACAAATCTATAGAAATCTTTTCCGTATTGTTTAATAAGTAATATATTCTTTTCATCCTTATCTAAAATAATCATTGATACTGCAGCTGAAAAGATAGGAAATACAAATTTCTTACATTTATTACAATAAGGTATTAACCCTTCATGTTCTAATTCTTTTATTACTAATTTTGTACCGCAATCATAACAATATTCCATAAATTAGTTATATTCCTTAGCAATTTTTGATACTAAGCCCATATCGCATAAGCCATTGAAATTAGCTTTAAAATGCTTCATAACAGATGGAATCTTTTTATCCTCAAGTTTTTCTATTTCAGCTCTTATTTCATCTTCAGACATCATCTTAGGTAAATATACAGAAATTATTTCTTTTTGTTTTTTAATTTCTTCTGCAGATTCTAATCTATTTACCTTCATATAGCCTTCATATTCTTCATCAAGTTCTTTAATAGTCTTTTTGATAATATTTAAGCAATCTCCATCAGGTAATGATTTAGCATTTAATCCTTGATTAATACTTTCATTTTTAAATTTACCATAAACGATTGAAAGAATACTTCTTGCAACCTTATCATGATTTCTTAGGGCATCCATATTTGCTTTTTGGATTTCATCAAATAACATAAATAATCACTCTCTTTTCTTTTTTTATTATATCACACTTTATCATAAATGATAAAAAATAGAAATTAAAAATAAAAAACTTTTCATATTTACTTTCATAAGATATAGGTAATATAATAAAGATACAGGGAAACAATTTCAAAAAAATATAGAGGAGGTTTTATTCATGCAATTGTTAAACGCATTAAAGAAGAAAAAATATCGTCTTCTTTTAATTATTGGAAAGCCAGGTTCAGGAAAGAGTAAATATTTACAAAATTACTCAAAGCAAGTGGGAATTCCAATTTTAGACTTGGATTTTATTTTAGGTAAGGAATTACCTGATGGTAGGGATGCAGATTATGTATATGATTTCTTAAATGGATTCTTAGATACATATAAACCTGAGCAAGTATTAATTGATAAAAAGGCTATTTTATATAATAAGGATTCTAAAATTGATCTTCTTGATTTCTTAAAACAATTATCACTTAAGAAGACTGTTATTGCCACATGGAACGGATATACTGAAAATGGTAAATTAATCCATGTATGTGATAAATTACAAAAAGATTTTGAATATGAAATTAGTGATGATTTCGCATATATTGAATTGAAATAAGAATTATAGAAGGATGGTTCTTCCATCCTTCTTTTTTATTCTTTAATTTAGGCAATCGAGTAGAGTAGAAAAATAATTATTTCTAATTATCTTTCATCCCCTCTCAC
>CAMOUB010000094.1 GCA_946626345.1 uncultured Caryophanales bacterium
AGTGCTTATTATTTTGGTACTAAGATTAGTGAAGGCTTAGTTAACGAAAAAGAAATTATGGCTGAAGCTTTAGCTAAATAATTTGTATTAAATAATTAAAAGATGCATAAACGCATCTTTTTTTCATATCTATTTTATTCTATATATTTCTTTTTAATTTTATTAATTATTTTTTATAAATTCTAATATCTTATTAGAAATTAATTCGTAATCTGTATACATACTTAAGACATGCATTGCATCTGTTTTAATTAATTCCTTTTTACCTTTATTATTATCATAATTTATAATTGCATCATTAATTGGAATTAAATTATCAGACATACCATGTATAAATAATACAGGTACATCATTATTTTTTAATACTTCATATATCTTATCATTCTTTAATTTAAAGCCTAAGAAATATAAATATAATAAGACACAAGGATATAACATTAATCCAAATATCTTAAGGCCTCTTCTTATTCCATTTTTAACTGCACTTTTAGTAGATTTAAATGCTGAATCTACAATTAAACCTTTAACTAATGGATCATATTTTAATTTGGTAGCGAGTAAAATAGATGCGGCTCCCATTGATAATCCATATAAAAATATTTTATCTGGATTTAGATTATCTTTTGCAAAATTAACCCAGTTTATTGCATCAAACTTTTCTTTATCTCCAAATGTGATATATTTACCTTCACTATCACCATGGGCTCTTTCTACTATCATTAATAGACTATAGCCTTTTTCATATAATAATTTTCCCATTAATGCGAAATTATTTAAAGGTGTTGCCCTATATCCATGAAAACAAATAATTAATGTATTTAATTTATTAGGATAATAATATGCTTTAAGCTTTAACTTATCATTTGATTTAATATATACTTCTTCATATTTTTTATCTTTAAAATATAAATTAGATTCTCTAACCATATTTTCATATTTTGCATATTGTGTCTTAGATAAATCTAAGTCTACAAGAGGTATTTCTTTTCCTCTTTTAATCATTTTCATTGTAGTTATATATGCAAGAATGAAATATATAATTATTAAGCTTAAAACTATAGATAAAACAATTATTAAAATTAACATTCTATCACCTTTATAAAAAAAGTCTTAGGTAAAACTAAGACTTCTATTTTACATCATAGCCTAAAACATGATTTAGCATTTTAAATGCTGCTTCATTTATAGCATCTGAATCTATTATACCATATCCTTTAAATGATAGGTCACATTCATCAATAGTACATACTGCAGCATATTTACCATTTTCTTCAAATACATCAAATTCTGGTAATGAAAAATGTCCATCAATAGCTAATTTCTCTAACTGTTGCATTGCATTTTCTAGTGATGGTGTAATATCTATGTTCTTTAATGTTTTAACATAATTATTTTCAACTAGATAAGTATATGCCTTTTTAGCTGCTTTCATTCTAGCTATAGATTTATTTTCTGCTTCTTCGGTAAATGTAAAATCTGTATTATTTATAAATAAATGTAGTGTTGATTTAAATGATACAACCTGAGGGTTATCTCCAGGTAGGTATTCATATACAGGAATAGGTACGTTATTTTCAATTGTCCAGTTATGTACTAAAACAACGAAATTACCATTTAAATCACCAAAACCATTATCTAGATAATAATCTATATCTAATATGAATGATAATACATCATTAATTACATTCATATTCCAATTAGAATCTAAGGCAACAGCTCCCACTATTGCTTCAAAAAGCTTTCTATCTACATTAAATACATCAGTATGATCATCAAATTCTAAATATTTACTTAAGCCAAGTAATTCTATATTTCTAGCGAATATATCTTTAGAATATAAATTATTTAATAGGTCATTAAATTCTTCATTTGAATTTTTAGTTCTAAACATACCTTTATCATTATAATATCCATAATATCCTGTTAATATTTGAGTAATAGAATAATTTATTGTTCTTTTACCAATATTTCTTAATGCTTCAGATGAGAAAGGGATATTATCATTTTCTGTAATCATAAAAGCTTGGTGTATTAACATTTTATTTTTAAATTCATATTGTATTGATGCTTCTACATCATTGATATCAATATTTAGCATAAAATCATCTCCTGATATTTAAAGCCAATCAATTATAACAAAATATTGAAATAATGTCAAACTTAGAATGGTTTTAGCTTTTTTATATTTATATGATTATATAAATCGTTAATTGAAAAAGTAAATTCCGCTATAAATAGTTGAACTTTAGAAATTGTAAAACTAAATTCCGCTTATGGTATAATAACACTTACCTTAGTTTTGGCTATGAAGGAGGTAGCTTAATGAGTAAAACTAAGATTACTGTTAATACTAAAATTAAATATATTAATTCTTCTAATTATCAGAAACATTTCACTTTAGATGATAGAATAAAGATTCAAAAGATTATATCTGAACATAGAGATAATAATGGTAAACTTACTATTATGCTTAAAGATGTTGGAAATATGTTATCTAATGATCCTTCTACCATTTCTAAAGAGGTAAAACTGCATAGATTATTCAAAGCCCACTCTAATGACAAACGTTTAGGTGCTTATAATTCTATTTGTTCCAAATATAAAGAATGTAAAAAGAATGCTTATAACGAATATCATCCTCATATGCTACTTAAAAATTATTGTAAGTGTATTGATAAATGTAAAGATTATGAAGAATATGTTTGTCCACACTTAAAAAATTTTCCATGGGTATGTAATGGTTGTCCTAAGGCTAATGGGTGTTATTTGAATAAATACTATTATTATGGAGATTGTGCTAATAAAGATTACAAATTAACATTATCCGAATCTAGAGAAGGTATTAATCTAACGGCCGATGAATTCAAGGAATTAAATCATACTATATCTAATTATGTGAAGGCTGGTCAACCAATATATCATATTTTCAAATCTCATGATTTACCAGTATCTGAAAGAACTATTTATAATTATGTTGAAAAGGGCTATTTAGATGCGAAAAACATAGATTTAAGACGTAAAGTTTCCTATAAAAAAAGATATCAACATAAAACTGATAAAACTATTCTAAGAAAGATTAAACAAGGAAGAACATATGAAGATTACCAAGAATATATAAAACTAAATTCTGATGCCTCTATCGTTGAAATGGACACAGTAATATCAGCTGATGGCTCTAATAAAGTATTACTTACTTTTCATTTTGTAAAATATCATTTTCAATTGGCTTATATATTAGATTCTAAAGAAGTTATTAATATCACAGCTTGTATTAATACTTTATGTAATCAAATAGGTTTAGAAAATTTCAAGAAGTTATTTGAAGTAATTTTAACTGACAATGGTACTGAATTTTCAGATCCAGAATCAATTGAATTTGAGCCTGAAACTGGTGAAATACGTTCTCATGTTTTCTTTTGTCATCCTTATGCCTCTAGGGAAAAAGGACATTGTGAAAAGAATCATGAATACATTAGATATATTTTACCAAAAGGGACTTCATTTGATTTCTTAACTCAAGACATGTGTGATTTAATGATGTCACATATCAATTCAACTAAACGACCATCAGTTAATGGTTCACCATATGATTTTATGGCATTAGCTTATGGTACTGAAGTTTTAGATTTGATGAATATAAAAAAGATTGATTCTAATATGGTTATACTCCTACCAAGACTACTAACCAAATAATCAATCTTTCTTATAAATCTTTTTTTAATTAATTTACAGCCAAAACAAGAGTAATTAATTTAATAAATCACGGCGGAACTTAGTTGTGCAAAATCAACTGTTCGCTATCATTAGACCAACTACCATTATTTTTTTTGCCTTTTTTTGGCAATTTCATTATACTACATTTAATTTAAAAATCAAAAAAGAATGAATAACGATTTATCCATTACCTAACGGAATTAAGTCATTCATTCTTATTCTTTTAATTTTCAACTATTTATAGCGGAATTAACTTTTGCAATTAACGAAAATAATAATTGGTATCTAACTTCGTATCTGACTAAACCTGATTATATAAGATTTTAACCGATTATAACCGATTTGCTTAATATCTTT
>CAMOUB010000095.1 GCA_946626345.1 uncultured Caryophanales bacterium
ATTATGAAAAATTCAATTTCGGTGAAGTATATAGAGAAGTAAATGCATATATTACTCAATTATCTTCATTCTATCTTGATTTTACAAAGGATATTTTATATATCGAAGATCCAAAGAGTGCTGAAAGATTATCAGTTCAAACAGTATTCTATCAAATCTTAGATTCAATGATTAAATTATTAGCCCCAATTTTACCTCATACAATGAGTGAAGCATATGATACATTACCTTTCCATAAAGAAGAGGATGTATATTTAACTGATATGCCAACTGCTAATAAAAATTTAGATACTAAATTAGAAGAACAAATTGATGAATTCATGAAATATCGTGATTTAGTAAATAAAGCATTAGAAGAGGCTAGAAGCCAAAATGTTATCGGTAAAAGCTTCAATGCTAAATTAACATTAACAATGGATAAAAAGGCAAATGAGGTATTCAAATTAGTAAAAGATAATGCAAAACAATTATTAATTGTTTCTCAATTAGAATATGTAGATGGTGACGAATTTAAAGTAAATGTTGAACCAGCTACAGGTTATACTTGTGCAAGATGTTGGATGATTGTACCTAGTGTTGATTCTGATGAACTTTGCCCAAGATGTAAATCAATATTAAACAAGAGATAGTATTTTGACATTAACAATATTTAATGATAAAATATAGAAAGAGTGTTATCGAATTTAAAAGAAACGAGGTGATGATATGGAATTCAGATTTTACTTCCTTAAGGAAGGTACTAGAATTTACGAAAAAACAGATTTAATTACTTATTTAGTCGCAAATCCTAATATTACTCCATCTGAAAAAAATGGTGCATCAGGCCCACTTGTATATACATATCATCACCATGTTTTAAATTTTGAAGCAAGATTTGTAATGTCTGATAAGGCGGTTATTCCACATATTGAAAAGCTAAGTCCTAAATATTTCGACGTAAATTTCTATGTTGAATTTGATGTATTATTATCTGATTATGCATGTGAAATTTTACTAGATATAATTGAAGAAATATGTAAGAGATTTAGATTTTTAGTATTTAATCAAGCCTTAGAGGATGTTATTACATTTAGAAGACCATATTTAATTAAAACATTTAGCTCATGGAAAAAAGCTTATGCTGATAGATATCCTGAAGCTGTATCTAAATATAATAATTTAGACCCACAAGCCTTATCTATGGTTTATAGCTATTTACAAAAGAGAAAACGTCTAGAATTAACAATGGACAATGATAAAATAAATATTACAAATTATATTTTCTTACATACAGATAAATCAAGAAGTGCATATGTAGGTATTAAATGGGACGGAGATCATCCATTTATATTACCTCCTGCTGTAGATATCTTACTTTTAGATGATGGAAAAGTTTTAAGATATATTCCTATGGCTGAAGTAATGGCAAAAGCTGAAAAAATGTTCCAACCTATAGATGGATATGGTGATATTCAACTATTAGAAGCTAAATATGTTAAAAAATTACATAAGTTATTATGTAAAGAGAAATTTGCTCCACTAGCTACTAAGCTTGATTTATTACCTGTTGATAGAATACTTGATATCTAGGAGTTAAAAATGGAAATATCTAAATATATTGATCATACATTATTAAAAGCTACAGCTACAAAAGAAGATATTACTAATTTATGTGCTGAAGCTAATAAATATCATTTCGCATCAGTATGTGTTAATCCTGTAAATGTAGAATTAGCACATGACCTATTAATGGGTACTGATGTTAAAATTTGTACTGTAATTGGCTTTCCTTTAGGTGCTAATACATCTGATGTAAAGGCATATGAAACAACTAAAGCTATAGCCGATGGTGCAGATGAGGTTGATATGGTAATCAATATTGCCCTAGCTAAAGAGCATGATTATGATGGAGTTTATTCTGATATTAAAGCTGTAGTTGATGCTGCACAAGGAGTTTTAGTTAAAGTTATAATTGAAACTTGCTATCTTACAGATGAAGAAAAAGTAGAAGTTTGTAAACAGGCATATAAAGCAGGAGCTGATTATGTTAAAACATCTACAGGCTTTGGCTCAGCCGGTGCTACAGTATCAGATGTTAAATTAATGAGAGAAACTGTTAAAGATACTATGGGTGTAAAAGCATCTGGTGGTATTAGAACAAAAGCTGATTTCGATAAAATGGTTGAAGCAGGAGCTTCAAGAATTGGCTGTTCAGCAGGAGTAAAAATAATGGAGGAATCAAATAATGAGTAATATTCCTACACCTCATAATGAATGTAGTGACAAATCTTTAATCGCTAAAACTGTATTAATGCCAGGAGATCCTTTAAGAGCTAAATTTATTGCTGAAACATTTTTGAGTGATGTTATTTGTTTTAATTCAGTAAGAAATATGCTAGGCTATACAGGATTATATAATGGTAAAAGAATAACAGTTATGGCCTCAGGTATGGGTATGCCATCTATTGGTATATATTCATATGAATTATATTCATTTTATGATGTAGAAAATATTATAAGAATTGGTTCTGCAGGATCTTATTCAGAAAGATTAAATGTATATGATACAGTCCTTGTAAAAAAGGCTTTTTCTGAATCTAATTATGCAAAAATAGCATTTGGATATAAATCTAAATTTCAAATGCCATCTAAATCTTTAAATAATAAGCTTAAAAAAATAGCTAATAAGCTAAATATAGAATTAAAAGAAGCAATTATCAATTCATCTGATGTTTTTTATTCTAATGATCCTACTCATTGGCAATATTTAAAAAACAATTATGAATGTGAAGCAGTAGAAATGGAATCATTTGCTCTATTTGCTAATGCGAAGGCATTAAACAAAAATGCTGCATGCTTACTTACTATTTCTGATTCATTTGTATCAGACGCAATTACTACATCAGAAGAAAGACAAAAGAACTTCTTAAATATGATGAAAATAGCTTTAGAATTAGCATAAATTTATAAAAATTTACCCATTTTTAATACGAATTTATCAAAACTGATTATAAAATTAATTTAATCAGTTTTTTTTATTGTCTATATCTGATATTTTTCCTAAACTTGAAAAAATGTATTAAATTTATTCTATTTTAGAAATTTTATTTATTAAATCATTAATGATATAACTTCCAATAAAGGAGGTTAAAATATGTACAATTACCTTATGCTAGTGGGTACTATAACAAAGGATATAGAGCTTAAGGAACTTGCAAACAATAAAAAGGTTGCTACACTTGATTTAGCAGTCATGAGAGGCTTTAGAAATGCAAATGGTGAATACGATTGTGATTTCTTAAAAGTTACTCTATGGGACTTCTTAGCTGATTTAGCTGTAGATACCTTAAAAAAGGGAAGCAAGGTTGGAATTAAAGGAAGAATTTATCCACATGTAGAACAATTAGCTTCAGGCGCATTTGTTCCAATGAATGAACTTATTGGTGAAAGATTATTTTTCTTCGATAAATCTATGGCTTCAGATGAATTAGTAGATGTAGAAGAACAATATATTAACCAGGATAATTCCTAGTATTCTATTATTGTAAAACAGGTTTATGACCTGTTTTCTTTTATGTATAAAATCTTTTAATTTGATTTTTTTTATTGTATAATAAAAAAGGTGATAATTTTTATGAAACAATATTTAGATTTATGTAAAACAATATTAGAATATGGTACTAAAAAGGAAGATAGAACAGGTACAGGTACTATCTCTTATTTTGGTTATCAAATGAGATTTGATTTAAGCAAGGGCTTTCCTCTTGTTACAACCAAAAAAGTTCATTTAAAAAGTATAATACATGAATTATTATGGTTTATATCAGGTTCTACAAATATTAAATATTTAGTTGATAACGATGTAAAAATCTGGAATGATTGGCCATATGATATTTATAAAAAATCAAGTGAATTCAAAGGAGAAACTATTGAAGAATTCGCACAGAAGATTAAAACATCAGATTCATTTGCTAAAGAATGGGGTAATTTAGGACCAGTATATGGTAAGCAATGGAGAAATTTTGGTGGTGTTGATCAATTAGCTGATTTAATTAATCAAATTAAAACTAACCCAACATCTAGAAGATTAA
>CAMOUB010000096.1 GCA_946626345.1 uncultured Caryophanales bacterium
CAAATAGCATTAATGATAAATAATTAATACCAGATACTCTTCTTGCATAATTTAAGGCAACACAATCTAAGTATCCAACTCTTCTTGGACGCTTTGTAACTGTACCATATTCGTGACCACGCTCACGAATATAATTAGCTAAATCGCCTTCGATTTCTGTAGGGAATGGACCTTCACCTACTCTTGTTGTATAAGCTTTACAAATACCTAATACATTATTGATATATCTAGGTGCGATACCTGAATTTAGAGGTACAGATGCAGCTGTAGGTGATGATGATGTAACATAAGGATATGTACCATGATCAATACAAAGCATTACACCTTGTGCACCTTCAAATAATACCTTAGAGCCTTTTTCAATTTCTGATTCTAATAATTCAGATGTATCACAAACAAATGGCTTAATTTGACGGCCATATTCTACATATTCGTTATATACTGTATCAAAATCTAGTTCTTCAAGACCTAGCATTTTTAATTCCATATTCTTAATAACTAACGCATTTTTTAGTGCTTCTTTGAATAATTTTGGATCAATTAAATCAGCAATACGAATACCAATACGTGATGCCTTATCTGTATAACAAGGTCCTATACCACGCTTTGTAGTACCAATCTTTCTATCTCCTTTAAACTTCTCATATGCACCATCTAGCATTTCATGATATGGTAAGACTATATGTGCACGATTAGAAACAAATAATTGGTAATCCTTAATTCCTCTAGCTTCTAATCCTCTTAATTCCTCTAGCATTTGTTTTGGATTAATAACCATACCATTTGCCATAACGTTTTTAATATGTGGATTAAAAATACCAGAAGGAATGCTTCTTAATGCGAATTTTTCTCCATCAAATGTGATTGTATGACCAGCATTATTTCCACCTTGGCTTCTAACTACAACGTCAGATTCTTGTGCTAAATAATCTGTAATCTTACCTTTTCCTTCGTCGCCCCATTGGCTACCTACTACTACTAATGTACTCATATTTACATCTCCATTTCACAACACAATTATTATACTAGATATACTTAAAAAAAACAAATATAATAATAAAATTATTAATTACCAGAAATAAATTCATTATAAGAGCTATTTAGCATTTGAATCATAGAAGGTGATACTGATAAATTTCTAATACCAAGCTTATAGAATTTAACCGCAACCTCTTTTACAGAGGCAAGCTCTCCACATACTGATAATAAAATATTATTCTTATTACAAAAATCTATTACTACTTTTATTTTATCTAATAGATCATCTAGATATTCATTAAAATCATTTAGTCTATTCATTCTATCTATATGATACAATTCACTACATAAATCATTAGTACCTAATGATATAAAATCAGCACTTCTAAAATCCTTTATATTTTCTAGTGCTTTTTTTGTTTCTAGCATCATACCAATAGGAGGTATTTTATAATTATTTTCCTTAGCTATTTTAATAGTCCAATTTTTAAGCTCCATAAATTCTTCTATTGTTTCAATCATAGGAAACATTATTTTAACATTACCAAATATATTAGATTTTAATAAAGCTTTAATTTGAGTTTCAAATATATCTTTATTCTCTAAATAATTATTTAGACCCTTAGATTTAGTTTTTAAATATTTTAATTTCTTATCATCACCTACATCAAAGGTTCTAAAGCATACGCTTCTATCACCTAAGGCTAAGGATACATTTGAATATATTTTATATTGCTCATCAAATGATAATGGTCTATTTGAATTCATAAATATTAATTCTGTTCTATATAGTCCTATACCATCGAAATCATATTCTAATACTTTTTTTATTTCACTTGTTAAGCTAATATTAGCTAAAAATAAAAAACCTTTATGATTTACAGCCTTTTTAATAAACTTTTTAGAAGCATTTATTTCTTCTATATATCTTTCCATATCATCTACATCAGGATTAATTGCGATTTTATTTTTTCTTGTGTCAATACAAGCAGTATCTGAATTTTTACAATCAATTGTTGCTATAACATATGGAATATCAAAGCTTCTACATAAAATAGCACTATGTGATGTATATCCACCACTTTTAGCAATAACTCCAATTAGATTATCTCTATTATTAATTACATATGAAGGTAATAAATTATCTGTATATAAAATAAATGGCTTATCAATAGTCTTTTTCTTTTTATTACCAAGATTATTAATTAATCTTTTTGTAACATCTAAAATATCATTTGTTCTTTCCTTTAGGTAATCAGATGATGATGCCTCTAAGGAATTAATAATATCAGACATTACTAAATTAATTGCCTCTCTTGCAGTTTTTCCATTATTAATATATTTAATACCATTTTCCTTTAATAATGGATCTTGAATCATAAGCTTTTGAATCATTATATATGAATCATCATTCATATTATCTAATTCTAAAACTGATTTTTCTATTGAACTTAAGAATTTATTCATTTCCTTTTCTTTTGAGGTTTTAGTATCACTATGCTTAGATATCTCATCTATTTTAATTGAGCCCATTACAAAGCCATGAGATAAAACCTTATCTATTGTATATTTCATTATGTTACCTCTATTCTATACACCTGATGCATCATTTCTAATTCCTGTTATATCTTTAATTACCTCAGATGCAATTATTAAACCCATAGTACTTGGAACAAAAGCATTTGAACCAGGAATAGTATTCTTTCCTGGTGGAATATCTGATTCATTTATTGTTTCTTTTAATTTCATTGGTCTTTCTATAGAATATACTACCTTTAATTTATTTATATGTCTTTTTTTAAGCTCGTATCTCATAACCTTAGCAAGAGGATCTACCTTTGTTTTATATATATCTGATACTAAAAGCATAGTTGGGTTTATTTTATTACCTGCCCCCATTGCTGAAATAATAGGAATATTATTCTTTTTTGCTTTTAATACAATTTGAATTTTAGCACTAACAGTATCAACAGCATCAACTATATAATCATATTCTTTAAAATCAAATTCTTCTTCATTACTTGGTAAAAAAAAGCATTTGTGTGTAGTTACATTTGCTGAAGGATTAATTGCTAAAATTCTTTCTTTCATAACATCAACCTTATATTTACCAATAGTATTATAGGTTGCAATTATTTGTCTATTTATATTAGATTCAGATACTACATCATTATCAATTAATACGAAATTACTTACACCAGATCTAACTAAAGCTTCTACTACATATCCTCCAACTCCGCCAATTCCAAATATAGCAACTTTAGAATTATGTAATTTCATTAGTGCTTCTGAACCAATATTTAATTTTGTACGTATAAATTGATTAGACATGATATCACTTCTTTCAGCTTATTATATCATATTATATATATTAAAATGATAAATATTTAAATAAATAAAAGTCTCAGAATTAACAGGTAATTAAATAAATAAGGGGATAACTATTAGCTATAAATAAACGAGGGGATGAAAATACAAATGTCATTCCCTTATATTTTTATAGATTAACAAATTAAAAAGGACCTGTGTTATTATCTATATTGCTGGATATATTTAATAAGGAGGTCCCATGAACAATGATAACATAGAATTAAATAAATTTGTAGAATTAAATCATTACAATGTCAACTATACAAGTACAGTAGCATATGTAGATCCTACTACTTCTGAAATACTAATTGAATTATAATTTTTAAATTCATCAAGAAATTCAATTATTTCATCTTTTCTTTTTAATGATGGTTTCTCATAATAAAATTTATCCATTTTCAAAACTCCTCGTATAATATGCATAATAGTCAAAATAAAAGTAATATCGTCTTTTTTATATCTTTATCATACTATTCACACTCTAGATATTCTATCGAATTAATAAACATAACTTTA
>CAMOUB010000097.1 GCA_946626345.1 uncultured Caryophanales bacterium
ATTGATCTTGCAGGGTTAACAGATGTACCAGTTAGACCAATACCAACTAAATGAACTAGAGTTAATGTTAAACCAATAATAACACCAGCTAATTTAGGTGCAGAAGCTTTTTCTGCTGTTGCATTGAAAATAACATATACAAAAACAAATGTTAAAACAATTTCAGTTAAGAATGCACCAATTACACCACCAGCAGTCCACTTGTGATAATTGTCGCCCATAGTATTCCAACCAATAAGTAAGTTACTACCATCAGTCTCGGCAATTGCACCACCAGCCATTTTAATGATACCAAATACTAATATGGCACCAAGTAGGCCACCAACGATTTGAGCACAGCAATAAACTAAGAATTCTTTTACAGTCATCTTCTTAGCAATTAACATACCTAAAGATACTGCAGGATTAATATGACAACCAGAAATTCTTCCGATTGAATATGCCATAGCAACGATTACTAATCCAAATGCGATTGCTGTTCCTACTAAACCACCGCCAAGTACAGCAGTTCCTACTGCGAAAAATACTAATACAAATGTACCAATACATTCAGCAATAGCTTTTTTTAATAAACTATTCATTATATTCTCCTCCTATTATGAACATGATATATTATATCACTTTTTATTAAAAATATAAATAATGGTACAATAAAAGATTGAAAAAAGGAAATACATTAATTATAATTAATTGAAAGGGAGGAAAACATGAAACAAAAATTATTAGATAATAAGAACATAATTATACTAATTGCATCTATCGTGGCATGTGCATTATTAGCACCTACTTTCATTTCCTTTTTTGGAGATACAATAAATGATAGATCAATTGTTAGCATTATTATGTATGCCGCATATGCTGCAGCAAACCTAATTATAATTATTTTTGTAATTAGCAAAAAGGAATTATCTTTATTAACATTAATGATACCACTTATTGTTTTTGAATCAGCAGGATTGTTAAACAATATCTATTCATTAATAAAGAATAATTCATGGGTAGGATTATATTATTGTGCCCTATATTTTAGTATTATATTATGCTATATTATTTATTATTTCAATCGTAATGAAAAATTAAGAATAGCAATATTAATTCTATTTTTAATTTGTATAGCATTCAATGTTGTTGGAGTATTTGGTGGAAGCAATATTTCACTTTGTGTTTTAATAACAAACTTATTATTAACAGGTATTTTTTATTCTATAACTAGTGGAGGAGAAAGTTTATGAAAAAGACAACACTTGCTGCAATAATTACTGCAGCTGCATCTTTAGTACTATTTGTTCTTGGAATAGTATTTATCAAATGGGATAAACAAAGTTTTGATTATACACCATCTATTATGATTACATCACTATTATCATTAACAATAGTAACAATTGTATTTGGTTTATTTGCTTTATTATTTGACAAAAATAGACGTATTTTAATGATTATACCAGTAGTTGCATCATTAATTGCAATTATTATTTTCTCAAAAGGTGTAAATGAAAATTTAGCAGCTCATAATTTAACACCTGCATCTTCTGTAATTGATTTAGTATCACCTACTAATAATCAACCTACAGTATTTGCATTATTACTTGCTGCAACATTCATTGTTTCAGTTATCTTAGTATTAGTTAAAAATTGGAAATGGGCATCAATCGTATCAATTACTTATTTTGTAATATTAATCATTTCTACATTTAGCTTCTCATCTGAGTTCATGTTTAACATTCAAAATAAGCAAGATTATGTTTACTTATTCTCTTCTTTAGGAACAATTGTATTATTATCAGCTATGGTAGTTTATTTCGTATCACCATTTGCTAAAAACAATCAAATGGTAAAAAAGGAAAAACCAGTTGTAGAAAATGCAAATGAAACTGAAGAAAAAGTTGAAGAAAATAAGGAAGAAGCTAAAGTTGAAGCTGTAGCTGAAGAAACTAAAGTTGAAGAAAAAGTTGAAGAAAAAGTTGAGGATAGTGAAGCTGTTGAAGAAAATACAAAAAAGGGTGAACCACAAGATCCTTTCAAAAATCAATATGCATCATCTGAATCAATCTTCGATGTTCAAGACGAAGCTGAAGAAAAGTAAAAAGCAAAAAGGATTCGTGATAGAATCCTTTTTTTAATACACACATAAATATATTCCAATAAATTGAATTACTACTCCTGCCATTACTATTAGGTGCCATATAAAATGAGCGCCTTTTTTTCCTCTTAATAATGCAAAAGGAATCATTCCTAGAGTATATACAATACCACCAGCTAAAATCCAGAATAATAATTCAAAATTCTTATGTATTATCCAACCAGGTAATACACAAAGTCCACTCCAACCGATTATAAAATATAATGGGAAATTAATCTTTTTAGTTCTTCCTGGTCCAAATACACATGTAAGTGTTATACCAGTTATAACAAAAGCCCACATTATACTAAAATAAATTATACCAAATATAAATCCATTAGGATTTCCAAAATCAGATGGTATTTCTATTAATTGTAATGGAGCAAATGTACCTGCAATCATTAAATAAATAGATGTATAATCAAATCTTCTCCATATTCTTTTAACCTTTGAGCCCCAACGCCATGAATGGTATAAGCAGCTATTAAAAAACATGAAAAACATTGCAAGACAATATACGCTAGATGCGATTATTTTAAGTGGTGTATCTGATTTTTGCATTAACAATATATAGGCAATAATCGTTAATATAACACCAACACCATGAGTGATCGCATTTCCAATTTCTTCTAATAAAGTAAGCTTAGGAGCTTCGTTTAGCTTTTTCCATTTTTCCCATTTAGGAGTCATTTTTTCAACATAAGCTCTTCTTTTTTCTTGATCTATATCCTTTTTAATTAAGGCATCAACTTTTCTATCATGCATGTAGGCATCAAGCAATTCTTTCTTTTCTCTTCTTTCTTTTTGCTTTAAGGCCTTCATTTGCATTTTAGTTTCTTTTTTCTGTTGCCTTTTTAATTCCTTTTCATAGTTCATAATTTTATACTTCCTTAGGCACTATTATAGCACCAAAATATATAAAAATAAAGCATAGCTAGGCTATGCTTATTTTATTATTATTCAGCTTCGTTTCTCTTCTTAGCGTCGAATTTCTTTCTTTCAACTGTATCTAAGATTTTCTTTCTTAATCTTATATGTTCAGGTGTAATTTCAACTAATTCATCTTCATTAATAAATTCAAGACAAGCCTCTAGAGTTAATACTCTAGGTTTCTTTAATACAACTGTCATATCTTTATTAGATGAACGTGTATTTGTTTGTTGTTTAGCTTTAACTACGTTAACAGCTAAATCCATATCCTTGTTACATTCCCCAACAATCATACCTTCATAGATATCTTCACCAGGTTCGATAAACATAGATCCTCTATCCTCTAGTGCGCCAATTGAATATGCTGTTGATTGACCTTGTGCCATTGATACTAATACACCAGTTGTTCTTTCACCAACATTTACCTTTTCCATTGGTCTATAATCTAAGAAACTATGAGATATAATACCATAACCACCAGTTAATGTCATGAAGTTAGTATTAAATCCGATTAATCCACGTGATGGAATATTATAAATTAATCTTGTTTGAGTTTCAGTATTTGACATTGTAACTAATTGACCCTTACGGTTACCCATCATTTCAATGATTGCACCTGCAGTATCTGAAGGTAGGTCAATTACACACTCTTCATATGGTTCACACATTACGCCATCAATTTCTTTCATAATTACTCTAGGTCTAGATACTTGGAATTCATATCCTTCTCTTCTCATATTTTCAATTAAGATACCTAAATGTAATTC
>CAMOUB010000098.1 GCA_946626345.1 uncultured Caryophanales bacterium
TAAATAAAAATATTAGCCAAGATTATTTAGTAAGCCGTGGAGAATATTTAACATCTATTTTAATGTCTAAGTATTTAAATTTTAAATTTGTAGATGCTAGAGATTTATTAAGATTTAATTATGATGGAAAATTAGATGAAAAATTAACTGAATCAAATGTTAAAACAGCATTTACTACTTTTGGTCAAATTGTAGTACCAGGCTTTTATGGTTCTTATCCAAATGGAACTATTAAATTATTATCTAGAGGTGGATCTGATGTAACAGGCTCAATTCTAGCTAAATGCGTTAATGCATCAGTATATGAAAACTGGACAGACGTATCTGGTATTTTAGCTGCTGACCCTAAATTAGTTTCAAATCCAAAGGCTATTAAAGAAATTACTTATGCAGAATTAAGAGAATTATCTTATATGGGTGCATCAGTATTACATGAAGAAACAGTATTCCCTGTTCAAAGCTTAAATATTCCTATTAATTTAAAGAATACTAATGAACCTGAAAATCCAGGTACATTTATTCAAAATGAATGTTCTGATACATCAAATATTGTTACAGGTATTGCAGGTAAGAAGGATTTCTTATCATTCAACATTCAAAAGGACCATATGTCAAATGAAGTTGGTTTCTTAAGAAAGGCTTTATCAGTATTTGAAAAATATGAAGTATCAATTGAGCATGTTCCATCAGGAATTGATTCATTCTCAGTTGTAGTTGGAGCTTCATCAGTTGAAAGATGTAGATATGAACTTGTTACTGAATTAAAGAAAGAATTAGGTGCATCTGTTTCAATTGATGATAATATCGCTTTAGTTGCTGTTGTTGGTAGAAATATGGCAAAAAGAAGTGGTGTATGTGCTAAGATATTCGAAACATTAGGTGCTAAAAAGATCAATGTTAAATTACTAGCACAAGGTCCATCTGAATTAAACATTATTATTGGTGTTGATTCAAAGGATTATGAAGAAACAATTAAAGCTTTATATGAAGCATTAGTTAGATAATTAAAGAGGAGAAATCCTCTTTTTTTGTGTGCTTACTTCCTTGACTTTAACTTATATAAGATATAAACTTATTTTGTTTAATGGTGAGAATATGGAAAAAATAAGAAAAAATGATATGACAAATGGTAATATCGTAAAATCCATGTTAATATATACAATCCCTTTAATTATTGCTAATATATTTCAATTACTATATTCAACTATAGATACAGCAATAATAGGACATTTTACAGATACATTATCTGTAGATTCAGTAGGCGCAGCAACATCTGTAATAAATGTAATTGCATTTTTAATTATTGGTCTATGTAATGGTGCATCTATATTGATGAGTGAATTTTATGGAGCTAAAAATAAAGAAAAGCTTAAAAATGAAATTGGCTTATGTATTACCATATTTTCAATTTTTTCTATTGTTGCAGCATTAATTGTAATAATATTTGCTAAAATTATTTTAATTGCTACAAATGTAAAAGAAGAATTAATTAGTGGTGCAACAACATATTTAATTGTTTCAATGATAGGTGTTATATTTGTAACAATATATACAATAATCTTTACAGCCTTAAGAAGTATGGGAGATTCTTTATCTCCACTTATCATTTTAATTATTAGTTGTATTATAAATATTGGATTAGATTTCCTATTTGTTGCTGGACTTAATAAGGGAATATTTGGTGCAGCCTTAGCAACAATTATTGCACAGGGATTAACAATGATTATTGGTATATTTTATGCAGTAATAAAAAATGAGCATTTTAGATTAAGCTTATCAGATTTTAAGGTAAGAAAAGATTTATTTGTAAAAACTTTGAAATATTCAATTGCATCTGCATTACAGCAAGTTGTTTTATATATAGGTAAATTATTAGTTCAAACGCAAGTTAATACATTAGATTTTAATGAACAAGCAGGATACACATTTGGTACTAAAATAGATGATTATGCATTAGAACCATCTAAATGCTTAGGCCAAGCTATAGCTGTATTCATTGCTCAAAATAGAGGAGCAAAACAAGGTAAGAGAGCTAAAAGAGGATATTTATATGGTCTAATAATGCAATGGAGTATGGCTTTATTTATATCAATAATTGTGTTAACTTTAAAATCTCAGCTTGTACAAATATTTACAAAGGATTCTATAAACCAAAAATATGCAGTAATGTATTTAGGTGTAATGGGCTTTATCTATTTAATGCCAGGTACAACTAATGGAATTCAATCATATTTTAGAGGATTAGGTAATTTATTAATTGTATTTTTATCTACATCATTCCAAATTATATTTAGAGTAATATCAGCATTTATTTTTATACCTTTATATGGTGTAAGAGGTACTGCATTTTCAACATTTACAGGCTGGGTATTTATGATATTATTTGAATTACCAATATTAATATACTTTTGGAAGAAAAATATTAGAATGCCTATTGAAGAAGAAACTAATAACAATATAGAAATTGTTAAATAAAATTTTATATGATAAAATAAAAGATAAGGAGGATATATGTATGTCTAATTTTCAAGTATATAAGAAAACCTTATCTTTTTCTTTTTTAGAATTCTTATCTGATTTATTTGCATTAATAGTCTTTGTTGGATCTTGTATCTTAGGATTTGTAATAATGAATAAATCAACAGATATGGCTCTAATAGGACTTGCAGTAGGACTAGTAATTGGTATTATACTTTCAGTTTTGATTAATATATTTATAAAAAATAGAATCAAAGCTGCACAAATTGCAATGATGACTATTGGAGTTGTTGAAGGTAAATTACCTGAAAAAACTGTTAATGAGGGATTCAATCAAGTTAAAGGTAGATTTGGTAAAATTACATTGTTCTTCACAATAACAAGTCTAATTAAGAGTGTATTTAGACAAATCGGAAGATCACTAAATAAACTTGGTACAGCAGTTGGTGGAAATGTTGGAAATGGTATAACATCTGCAATTGATTCTGCAATACAAGTATTAATTGGATATTTATGTGATTGTTGCTTAGGATGGATTTTATATCGCAAGGATGAAAATTCATTTAAGGCAGGATGTGAAGGAGCAGTAATATTCTTTAAGCATGGTAAAACATTAATAAGAAATATTGGTAGAATCTTTGGAATGGGACTTTTATCATTAGTAGTAGTAGGTGGAGCTTTCTTTGGTATAGCATATTTAATATTCACTCAATTCCCACAAATATTTGAGTCATTATCTAAAGAAATATTAGAAATGAGTACAAGAGAAGCACTTGATATTCCACAAGCACTTACTGATCCTAAGATTTTAATGTTAATTATTGCAGGCGTTTTAGGTGTTATTCTTTGGTCAATGGTTCATAGTGTTTTAATTAGACCATTTATCTTAGTTGGTGTATTACGTAATTTCATGGCTGCAGGATTAAAAGAAAAGCCAACAGAAGCAGATTTTGCAGAACTAGAAAAATTGTCACCACGTTTTACTAAAATGAAAAATAAAGCTAATGCATAATAAAAAGACATTTGCCACAAAAGCAAATGTCTTTTTATTATTTCTTTTCAGAAACCATTTGTTTAAATTTTTCTAAATCTTCCATAAATTCAAATCTTGCAATAAAGAATTCATTTCCCATTGCTCCTGATAATATTTCAGGGTTTCTATCATGCATTTGAATAAATGGATATACTTTTTTAATATCTTCAAATGTATATTTATAATCACATCTATCACGTCTACCATAATAGAAACAATAATATTTAGGATGTGTAAGATCTACATTTACAATCTTATTAAAGCACATTACATCAGCCCAAATTTGATATGTATC
>CAMOUB010000099.1 GCA_946626345.1 uncultured Caryophanales bacterium
ATATTATTACCTAATTCAGCATTAATTTTTGAAACATTTGAATATAATTATCATAGATGTCCTATACTTGCTATAGGTATTAAAAATGGTAAAGGAACATTTATTATTCCACCTCAAATGATGTTTAATAACATGTCATTAATGCTATTTTTAAGTGATGAAAATGTAAAAAAATCAATTTATGATTATAAAAGAGCGTATGTATTATTAAAAAGACTTGGTATTGATTTAAGAGGAATTGATTTCGATTTATTACTTGCAACATATATCCTAAATTCAACAGGTAACCAAGAAGAGTTTAAATACATTGCATCATATTATGATTATGATGATGTATATCTAGATGAAGTTATTTATGGAAAGGGAGTAAAAAGAGCTATTCCTGATAACAATATCTTATATTCACATATAGCTAAAAAGGCTAATGCATTATTTGAATTAAAAGATAAAGCAATAGAAAAACTAAAAGAAAAGAATCAATTACATTTATTAACTGATATTGAAATACCTCTATCTAAAGTTTTAGGAAAAATGGAATATAATGGCATCAAGGTTGATAAAGAAGAATTAAATAAACAAAAGAATGAATTAGAAATAGCTATTAATGAATTAGAAAAGAAAATATATGAATTAGCAGGACATGAATTCAATATTTCAAGTCCTAAGCAATTAGGTACTATTTTATTTGAGGAAATGAATTTACCATATCCAAAGAAAAAAGGTAATAGCTATTCAACAGATATTGATGTTTTAAATGCTATTAAAGAATCAAGTCCAATTGTTGATTTAATAATTGATTATAGAGCTAAAACAAAATTATATTCTACATATGTAATTGGTATTAGTGAAATGATTTATCCTGATGGAAAGGTTCATACAATATTCCAACAAGCCTTAACAGCAACAGGAAGATTATCAAGTATTGATCCTAATTTACAAAATATACCTATAAGAACACCTGAGGGACATAAAATAAGAAAAATGTTCATTCCTGAAAAAGAAAATAATATGATGTATTCATCTGATTATTCTCAAATTGAATTAAGGGTATTAGCTCATATGGCAGATGTTAAGAAGCTTAAAGAAGCATTTATTAATGGTGAAGATATTCATACTAAAACTGCAAAGGAAGTATTTAAAAAGGAAGAAATTACACCACTTGATAGGCGTCATGCTAAGGCAGTTAATTTTGGTATTGTATATGGAATATCAGCCTTTGGTTTAGCACAGGATTTAGGTATATCAAATTATGAAGCATCTGAATTTATAAAGAAATATTATGAAGCATATCCTGAGATTAAGACATTCATGGATTTAACTATTGATTTTTGTAAAGAAAATAATTATGTTAAAACAATGGAAAATAGAATTAGATACGTACCTGAAATTAATTCTAAGATTTTTATGCAAAGAGAATTTGCAAAAAGAGTTGCTATGAATACACCAATTCAAGGTAGTGCAGCTGATATTATTAAAATTGCAATGATTAATGTAGATAATGAAATTGAACGTCAAGGCTTAAAGAGTAAAATGATTGTTCAGGTTCATGATGAATTAGTATTTGAAGTTGAAAAAGGCGAAGAAGAAATTTTACAAAAAATTGTAAGAGAAAAAATGCAAAATGCATATAAATTAAATGTGCCACTTGTAGTTGATGATTCATTTGGATCAAATTGGTATGAGGTAAAATAATGGATGAAATATTAAATAGAAGAAGCATTAGAAAATATGATTTAAGTAAACAAATATCATATGAAAACCTATTGACTTTATGTAAATACGCTGAATCAGCTCCTTCAGCTAAAAATCAAAGATCAAGAGAATATATAATTGTCGATGATAAAAAGATTATTGATGAATTATCTTTAGTTGCTAAAGGAACTATGATTTTATCTGAATGTAATACATTAATTGTACCTGTAGGAAAATCTCCTAATACAATTTCAAGACCTGAAATGCAAGCAGAGGATTTATCTGCAGCAACAGAAAACATCTTAATTGCAGCAACTAAATTTGGATTTGGTTCGTGTTGGTGTGGAATCTACCCAATTGAAGATAGAATTAATAAAGTTAATGAAATACTAAATATAAAAGATGGTAAATTTGCTTTTTCAATTATTGCCCTTGGATATCCACTAAATAAAGATGAATTCAAGGATAAAAATAAATTTAGTTTAGATTTAGTAACACATAATAGAGGATAATATGCCAGAATTACCAGAAGTTGAAACAGTAAGAAGAGTTTTAAAAGAAGACTTAATTAATAGAAAAATTGATAACATTATAATTAGATATGATGGAATTATTGAAGATGATATTAATTATTTTTTAAATAATATTAAAGGAAAAACAATATTAGATATTTTAAGAAGAGGAAAATATTTAATATTTAAACTAAATGAAGGATATTTATTATCTCATTTAAGAATGGAAGGTAAATATTTTTATCTTAAAAGGAATGAATTAGATAATAAGCATATTCATGTTATTTTTAATTTAGATAACGGCTTTGACCTTTTATATCAGGATGTAAGAAAATTTGGAAAAATGTCATATAAGAAAGATGATGAATTATATAATACTCATCCACTTAAAGATTTAGGATATGATCCAATTTTAGATTTAAATCCAGATTATAAAGAATTATATAAAAAGCTAAATAAAAAATTAATACCTATTAAATCAACATTATTAGATCAAACAATAATTACAGGTCTTGGAAATATTTATGTTGATGAGGTATTATTTGAATCAAAAATTAATCCTGAAAGAAAAACAAAAGATATTTCTTTTGATGAATTTATTAGCATATGTAATTCATCAAAGCATATCCTAGAAGAAGCAATAAAAAATAAAGGGACAACTATTAGAAGCTATACATCTAGCTTAGGAGTCATAGGTAATTATCAAAATTTTTTAAATGTTCATACAAAAAATATATGTCCTCGTTGCAAAATAGCACTAAATCGTGTTAAAATAAATGGGAGAATGACATATTATTGTAACAATTGCCAGAGGTGATAGTAGTGAAAAGGGTTATTGGTATAACCGGTGGTATAGCAAGCGGTAAAAGTAATGTCTGCAAAGTCATTAAAGAGCTTGGTTATCCCGTTATTGATTGTGATGAAATCACAAGAAGAAATTATGAAATTAATGGCAAAATATATAAAGTCGTTCTTGAAAGATTCGGTAATGAGTTCTTATTAGATGATGGTAATATTAATAGAAAAAAATTAGGAAAGCTTGTCTTTACTAGTTCTAGTGCTAAAATGTTATTAAATTCTATTACTCATCCTATAATTAAACAAGAACTATTAACTGAAATAGCTAAATATAGTGATGGATTAGTATTTGTTGAAATACCTCTATTATATGAAGCTAAATTTGAAACACTTTGTGATAAAATAATCTGTGTCTTTTTATCTCAAAAATATCAGGTAGAAAGATTAATGGAAAGAGAAGGCATTGATGAAGACTATGCCTTACAAAAGATTCATTCTCAAATGGATTTATATATGAAAAAATCACTTGCTGATTATGTTATCAATAGTAAGGGAAGCTTTGATGAAACAAAAGAACAAGTGATTGATATAATAAATAATATTAAAGGAGTGTAAATTATGACAGTAGTTGAAACAAGTGAAAACCAGAAAAAATTAGTGTTACAAACACATTATTACAAGGCATCTTATGATGAAAT
>CAMOUB010000100.1 GCA_946626345.1 uncultured Caryophanales bacterium
TGTTATTTAACTGGTAAAACTACAGTTACAGGTAACAAGAGATCTCATGCTTTAAATGCTACTCGTCGTACTTGGAAAGCTAATTTACAAACAGTACATATTAAAGACGAAAACGGAAATGTTAAGAAAGTTAAGATTTCTGCAAGAGCATTAAAGAAGGCAAAGATTGAAAGAGCTTAATTTAATAAGTTCAAAAAAAGTGCGCATTTAACAGGCCTTAGCCTGTTTTTTTGCTCTTTATAGGATGAAAAAAAGCACCCGAGGGTGCTTTTATTATTCTATATATTTTTCATCTTCTTTATCTTTTTTAGTAATTACATTATAGTAATTTACAATAACACTGGTTAAAATTGCTACTACTATTATTCCGTATATTCCTAGTAACACTGTTAATATTCTTCCAATTATTGTAGTTGCATAAAAATCACCAAATCCAATTGTTGTTATTACGGTAAAGCAATACCATAGTGCATCCCAGAAATCTGTTATTGTTGGTTCAAATAGTGGGAATAAAAATGAAAATCCTATCATTATAGCTAAAAGACAAACCAATACATCTATTGTATGTGTCTTAATTAATATATCTACAAATACTTTTACTTTACTTAATTTTAATGAAGGTAATAATACATTTTTCATTGAGACTAATAAAAATACTATAACATCTACCAATACAACAGCAATTCCTATAGAACCATTATAATTAAGTAATATTGAAATGGCTAATAAAATTAAAACTACTCCAATTAAAATATTAGTAATTATTTCTAGTGCTGTTTTATCCTTATTTCTAATAAACACTCTTAATATTTGGCTAGTTGCAATAGCTAATAAAACAAAGAATGTTGATAAAAAGAATAAATTAATATCATTTCTAGCCATAAATGCAAATATAAGAGCTATTGAGTATACTGAACTTATTGCTATTAACCTAACTCTATCCTTAAAATTTGGATACATTATAAATAGAAATACTTGGTATCCTAAAACAGATATTATTGATAATCCTAAAAATAATGATGCTCCTGCTTGATCTCCTTGAGATACTCTACCTGCTAGGACAAATATTAAAGACATTGTTACAATTGATATTGTAAGATTAAGTACTAAAGATAATATAGATTTTATCTTTTCTTTGTTTTCTGCCTTTATCATAAAATCAACTCCCTCAAAATTTTATAAATTCTTTAACGCAAAAGGCTATCTTAATAGATAGCCACATATTATAGTTTTCTTAATGTTTCAATTCTTTCTTTTGGATTGTCTGCATTACAAATATATGATCCTGAAACAGCAAGATCTACATATTTAGATATAAGTGGTGCAGTTTCACCATTAATACCACCATCTATATTTATTAAATAATTGTAATTATTTTTATCCTTTAATTCTTTTAATTCTTTAACCTTATCTATAGCAATTGGCATAAATTTTTGTCCACCAAAGCCTGGTTCAACAGACATTACAAGTACCATATCTACAAGTGGTAAATACTTTTTTATTTCTTCTACACTTGTCTTAGGCTTAATTGAAATACCTGCTTTAATACCATATGATTTAATTAATTCGATTGTTTTAATTACATCGCAATCTGCTTCAACATGAAATGTTATATATTGGCTTCCTGCCTTAACAAAGTTTTCAATATAGTTTTGAGGATGCATCATCATTAAATGTGTATCAAATGGCTTATCTGTTAATTTTCTTAAAGAACCAACAACAGAATATCCAAATGATATATTAGGTACAAATTCTGCATCCATTATATCCATATGAATATAATCTACATCTTTTGCGATAGGCACAAATTTCTTTTCTACGTTTGCAAAATCTAATGTTAAAATTGATACTGATATTTTCATTATTTTATCTCCTTTAAGCTATACATTTTTAAATAGCTTTCATATCTTGATTTTAATATTAATCCCTTAGAAGCTGCTTCTTTGATTCCACAGCCTTTAATATTTTCTTTATGATTACAATCTTTAAAATAGCAAGTGTAATTCTTAAATTCTTCAAATAAATTCTTTATTTCATCTTTATCAATTTCTGATAAATCTAATTTAGAAAAACCTGGTGTATCTCCAATAAATCCATTTTCATATACGTATAGGTTTGTTTCTCTTGTTGTATGTTTACCTCTTCCAAGGCTTTTAGATATTTCTTGAGTTTGTAAGCTAAATTCTGGAATAATAGCGTTTATTAAAGTTGATTTACCAGCACCTGTTTGTCCTGATAATACTGTTATTTTTCCCATTAGATGAGTTTTAATATCATCTATACCTTCTTTATTTATACTATTAACAAATAATACATCATAGCCAAGATTAATATAATATTGCATCTTTGATTTAAAATCTATTAATTCTTCATTTGTTAATTTATCTATTTTTGATATTACTATTAATGGTTTTATTTTTTGTTTAATTATATTAACTATAAATAAATCTAATAAATAAAATGAAAAATCAGGCTCTTTTGCAGCAAATACTAATAATATTTGATCTACATTAGATATATCTGGTCTTATCATTTCATTTTTACGAGGCTCGTATGATGCAATCATATCATTATCAATATTTACAATATCTCCAACCTTTGGAGAATTTTTTATATATTGTACATCCTTCTTTTTACTTAAGGATTTTTGATTAACCTGATATGTTTTTTCGCTTCTTAGCTTTCCTCTTGCCTTATATGATTTAACTAAACCATTTTCTAATAATACCTTATAAACGCCACCGTTTAAATTTATTACTCTTCCTCTATCCATTAATTCACCCTTGCATATGTCTACTTCTTAATTGGCCACAAGCGGCATCAATATCCGAACCTTGTTCACGTCTTAATTGTACATTGATTTTTCTTTTCTTTAATATATCAAAGAATTGAACCATTGCTTCTTTAGTGCTTCTTTTATATGGCTTTTCTTTAACCTCATTATATGGAATTAAATTAACATATATGTTTAAACCATGTAATAAATCAGCTAGCATATTTGCTGCTTCTTTTGTATCATTAATATCTTTAAGTAATATATATTCTATTGTAACACGTCTATTAGTTTTTGAAATATAATCTCTTATTGCCTCAACTAATTTTTCAATAGGATAAGTTTTATTAATAGGCATTATTTGATTTCTTATTTCATTATTTGGCGCATGTAATGATATCGCAAGATTTACTTGTAATGGGAATTCACTATATTTATAAATCTTAGGAACTAAACCACATGTAGATACTGTAATATGTCTTGCACCTATTTCAAATCCTAATGGTTCATTTAATATTTTAATGAAATTTATTACATTATCATAATTATCAAATGGCTCACCAATTCCCATTACAACTACATGAGTTATTTTTATTCCTGATAGTTCTTGTGCAGTTAATATTTGTAATACTATTTCAGAAGTCTCTAAATTTCTTAATTTCTTTTTCATACCTGATGCACAAAATGCACATCCCATATTACAACCAACCTCAGTTGTTACACAAGCACTATAGCCATATTCATTAGTCATTAATACAGTTTCTATTAAATTTCCATCCTTTAATCTAAATAAAAATTTAATAGTTCCATCAGATGATTCTTGCTTAGTTACACATTCTAATCTATCTAAATTAAAATCATTTTTTAATGTTTCAATAAATGATTTTTTTAT
>CAMOUB010000101.1 GCA_946626345.1 uncultured Caryophanales bacterium
TATGATGGAATGGTTAGCAGGTATTTATGTTAATACATTAAATCTAATTCACTATATGCATGATAAATATTCATATGAAGCATTAGAAATGGCGCTTCATGATTCAAAGGTACATAGATATTTCGCAACAGGTATCGCCGGCTTATCAGTTGCAGTTGACTCTTTATCTGCAATTAAATATGCTAAGGTTACACCTATTAGAGATGAAGAAGGTTTAATTGTTGATTACAAGACTGAAGGAGATTTCCCTAAGTATGGTAATAATGATGATCGTGCTGATGAAATTGCAGTATGGCTTGTAAAGACTTTCATGAATATGATAAGAAAGCATTACACATACCGTGAATCAGAACCTACAATGTCAATTCTTACTATTACATCAAATGTAGTATATGGTAAGAAAACAGGTAACACACCAGATGGAAGAAGAGTTGGTGTACCTCTAGCTCCTGGTGCTAACCCAATGAGTGGTAGAGATTCACATGGTGCCTTAGCTTCACTTGAATCAGTAGCAAAGCTTCCTTATGAGCATTCAAGAGATGGTATTTCTAATACATTCTCTATTACACCAGGATCACTTGGTAAGGATGAAGACTAATAACAGGAGGAATTTATTATGTCAACAAAGGTAGAAAATTTAGTTCAAATGTTAGATACTTATGTATCAGATGGTGGATACCATTTAAATGTAAATGTGTTTAATCGTGAAACATTATTAGACGCACAAGCACATCCTGAAAAATATCCACAATTAACAATTCGTGTATCAGGCTATGCAGTTAATTTCATCAAGCTTACAAAAGAACAACAAGATGATGTTATTAGCCGTACAATTCATGAATCAATGTAATTAATTTAAGGAGCAAATTTTGCTCCTTATTTTTTACAAAAATATGTTATAGCTAAAAATCATTGAAATATAGACCTAAAATGATTTTTATGATAATATTAATAATGTATTTTGGGAGGTATTATAATGGATATTATAAAATTAGAAGAAATATTAAATTATAATTTTAATAATAAATCATTATTTGAAGAAGCATCTAATTTATCTGATAGATTAATTTCTTTTGGTAATTCAACAATTGATTTTGTTGTATCTAAAATGGTTAATGAGGATTTATTTATAAATTCTAATCCATTTTGTGATATTGAATTAATAAATAAGGTATCTAATTTAATTAAATCAGATGAATATTTAACTGAAAGAGCAGATAAGATTCATCTAAATGAAGTTATATATGATAGAAAAATAGATTTATTAAAATCTATAATTGCAGCATATATTTTAGATTCTAATTCAACAATTAAAATAGAAAAATGGTTAAATATTTATGATACTATTGTCTTAAATTTAGACTCTAAAGATAATTTTGCTAAAGAAATATATTTATGGAATAAAAGAAAATATAAAGAATATCCTAATATTTCTTATGAAAATAATGAAGCTATTATTAAATTAAATGATATTTCTAATGAATTTAAGGCATCAGGAAATACTAAATTTATAGCTTTAAATAATGCATCAAAAATAGCATACGAATATTTAAAAGATAATAATTTATTATTAAAAATGTCTGATATCATTGGTCATGCTGATCAAGATATGTGTATTAATCAATTACAAGAATTATTCGTAAAAGGATTTATAAATGAACCAGTATATAAAATCCAAATGAAAGGTAATACTAATGGTATAGATATATGGAAATGTAGAATAATGATTGATGGATATAAAGAATCATTTTCTGCAGAGGATACATCTAAGAAAAACGCAAAAAGAGTTGTTGCGTTCCAAATGCTAAAATATATTTTAGATCTTGAAAAATAATACTTGATAATAACATAATTTATTGATATACTAAATGAGTATTTAACAGAGTAGCAAAACTGCGTAAAGTGCTATATCACGGGATGTTGGGTATAGACGAACACAAAAGTGGCGGTGGTTTTGCGCGTCCGCTGTAAAAAAATTATGTTATTTTTATGGCGGCTTCTAAAAAAATTTTGGAGGCCTTTTATTATGGGAGAAAATCAAGTAGAAGAAAACAAATTAGAAAAAGAAGGTAAAATATTATTCTTAAAAAAATTCTTACATGCGTTAAAAAAGGGATGGATTATTATATTAATGCTATCCATAATTGGCGCACTTACAGGTTTAGTTATTGCTAATAGAACATATAAAAATAAATTTGAAGAAAATAATTATGTCATACTAAATTTTAGATATACAGATAAGGCTAATTTAGAATCTTTTGATTATAAAACTATTATTTCTAAAGCTAATATAAATAGATGCAAAGAAATATATAGAAGTCTAGAAACTGGATCTTTTGTATCTACATATAAATATGTTGAAATAAAAGATAGTGATATATCAATTATTAAAAATAAGGATTCTTATACAATTAAAGCTAATCCCGATTGCTTTAATGTATCAAAAGATGGTAGAACAAATGAATTTAATGATTCAGCAGCTAAAGGCTTTTTAAAGCATTTAACATTATTACCATTTATATCTGATGAAGAAATTAAAGCTCATAGTGAAAAAGAAGAAAAATCAGGTCATCAAGTATTTGAGATATTTGATAATGAATTTTATAAAGCAAATTCATTAACTGATTCAGGAAAGATCATAGTAGAATATTCTGATCCTTCAGCTCATAAATTAAATTTAGCAAATAGATTTACACATTATTTAATTTGGATTTCATCATTTACTATTGGCTTATTTATATTATCTATTATTTTATTAATTGTTTTATCTACTAAAATTGATAAGATTGTAGTTAGAGACTATGATAATAAAAATATTTATAGAACACCATTCCATTTAAGCTTTTTTAATAATTCTTTAAAATCATTTAAAGATATTAAGTCACTTGTTATAATGGCAATATTATTATCAATGGTAATGATATCTAAATTTATTCCTATCCCATCAGGTTTTGGAGAATTAGGCTTAGGCTTTGGCTTCTTATTTTTAGCAATAGCTTGTATGTTATTTGGTCCATATCCATCACTATTAATTGGTTTATTATCAGATGTTATAGGCTATTTAATTAAACCAGATGGTATGTTTTTTATAGGATATACATTACAATCAATGGTTGCATGCTTCACATATGCATTATTATTACATAAAACATATGTTACATATACAAGATGCTTTATAGCAAGAGTAATAGTAAATTTATTATGTAATGTAATAATTGGTTCATTATCATGGGCATTTATTTCTAAATTTAATTATGATCAAACAATAACTTATATGTTAACAATATCATTACCTAAAAATTTATTATATTTGTTACCACAATCACTTTTATTGTTTATAGTTTTAAAAGCAATTTTAAGACCTATATCAGCATTTAATATGACTGATGAAAGAATTGCTAAAACTGTTTCATTATTCTAAAAATTAATATTTAATACTATTGTATTATTTTTATAAAAATTGTATAATTTTAATTGTCATAAAGATGGTACGAGAGGCAAGCTCAATGACTACCAAGCAACCTATTAAA
>CAMOUB010000102.1 GCA_946626345.1 uncultured Caryophanales bacterium
GGAAGATTAGTTGCTGAAAGATTAGGAATTCCTTTCTATGATAGTGAATTATTAGTTAAGGCAGCAAAAGATTCAGGCTTAAGTGAGGCAATTTTTAAAAATTTCGATGAAAAGAAGGACGGCTTTTTAGGTAGTGGAATCGGACTTTATTCATATGATATGACATTAAGCCAAAAGGTATTCTTAGCTCAATTTGATACAATTAAAAAGATTGCAGCTGAAGAATCATGTGTAATTGTTGGTAGATGTGCTGATTATGTATTAAAGGATTATCCTAATTTAGTATCAGTATTTGTATGCGCACCAATGGGAGATAAAATTGATCGTGCAGTAAAATATTATGGTCTAAATCCAGATAAGGCAGAAAATCTAATTTATAAGCAGGATAAAAAGAGAAAGAGCTACTATAATTTCTATACAGATAGAGAATGGGGCAAGGCTGCAAATTATGACTTATGTATTAATTCACGTGTTGGTATTGAGTCAGCAGTTGATGCAATAGAAGCTTATGTTAGAAGAAGATTCAATCTTAAAAAAGAAGATAAGTAATTATTTTGATTATGTTTTAAAATTTGGAATAAACATTAAAGAAAATGATTATATTGAAATAGTTACTACAAGCTATATTGAAGAGTATTTATCACTTTTAATTGAAAGATTAAAAATATATAACGCTAATATATTTATAACATTCACTGATGGTGATTCTTTAGAAAATATAATTAACGGGGATTATAATACTTATATTGATGATAAGGTTAATATGTATCATATGCTGATACAAAAGAACTTTAAAAGATTAAGTATTATTTCCCCTTTTGTTATTCCAATGGCTAGAACAAAAAATGCAATAGAATACTTAAAACAAAATTATAAATTGCTATTTGTAAGAAATTATTTTTTAAAAAATCCTCACACAATATTTCCAGTTGCGAACACTTACTGGGCTCATAAGCTACAAATCCCATTAGAAAAGCTTTGGGATTATATTTTTGATTATTCATATAAGACATCAGAACTTGAATATTTTAAAGATGAATTAAATAATATGAATTTATCATCACTGCATTTTAAAACAAATTTAGGTACAGACCTCTATGTAAAATTACCTAATCAATCATTATTTTTAGGTAAAAGATGGTCATCAAATGGTATAGAATATCAGCCTAATATCCCATGCCTTGAAATATTTATATCTCCAGATAAATATAATGTCTTTGGTATATTAAAATCATCAAAACCACTATATTATTCTGGAATTTATATAAATAATTATGAAATAGAATTTGAAAATGGAAGAGTAATAAAAGAAGAAGGACTTAAGGATATTTTGTCTTTAGATCCTAATTTATATTATTCAGGTGAAATTGCTTTAGTATTAGATTTTAATCCTTTTTTATTTTATTCAACTATAATGGATGAAAATTCAGGCTGCCATTTAGCATTAGGCAATGGCTATAAAGAAGGAGTAGTTGAAGAAGATAAAATAAATAGCTCTAAATACCATATTGATTTAGTCTTTGGTACAAATGATATATGTGTATATGGAATAGATAAAGATAACAATAATATCCCAATTATAATAAATGGAAAGCTTCAGATAAAATAATGTATACAATAGATATTCATTCAAATAAAGAAACTATAGATGCTGCATTTTATAATTTAGATATAGGTATAAAAATTGCAAGGCAAAATAAAGAAAAGATATTATGTGTTATTACAGGATATGGAAGTCATAATACTAAGCATAAAATTAAATCAGCAATTATTTTAAAATTAGAAGAATATGTTAATAAAAAGTATGTTAAAGGATATATTCTAGGAAATGAGGTTGATATATTTAATGCTAGGTATCAATCATTTCCAAATAAAGAAAAATTAGGAAAAGAAGAGTTTATAAATAAAAATCCTGGAGTTATTTATGTCGCTCTATAGCTAACAAAACATATAAAATTGTATAAAACGTTTTCACAATGTTGAATTTTGTTTTAAAAATTTGATAATTTATCAATTTATATAATTATTATTCGAGATTATTAAAAAAATGACGAATAATATTTTATTTAATTAAAAAATACAAAAATGATATGCGAAAAATGAATGTTTTTTCGTTGACATAAGAGTCTATTTTTCATATAATAGAGGAGTATATTTTAAACTGGCTTAGGCTAGTAGAAAGGAGCTAATAGTGGCTAAACATACATTATCAGTATTAGTAAATAATCATATGGGTGTTCTATCAAGAGTCTCAGGCTTATTCTCTAGACGTGGATTTAGTATTGAGAGCTTATCTTCTGGAACTACTGAAAACAAAAAAGTAGCAAGAATGACTATTGTGGTTGATTGTGATACTATAGAGTTCAATCAAATCAAAAACCAACTTGCTAAGCTTATGGATGTTGTAGCAATTAGTGAAGCTAAGGATGATGACTCAGTAATGAGAGAACTTGCCTTAATCAAAATTGATTGTCAAAGCGATAAGCGTAGTCAAATTATGGAAATAGTTAATATATTTAGAGCTCATGTTGTCGATGTTACTAATAGTTCTATGATTTTAGAAATTACAGGTGATAAGAGCAAAATTACCGCTTTAATTTCTATGCTTGATGAGTTCGGCATCAAAGAAGTAATCCGAACAGGCGTAACAGCAATCGCAAGAGGCGAAAGCGAATTAAAAAATAATGCATTAGACTAATAAAAAAGAAAAGAAAAAGGAGATTATTTAAAAATGGCAGATGCAAGAATATTTTATCAAAAGGACTGTGATTTAAATCAATTAAAAGGAAAGACAGTTGCAATTATAGGTTATGGTTCACAAGGACATGCTCATGCATTAAACTTACATGATTCTGGTGTTCATTCAATCGTAGGTCTATATAAGGGTTCTAAGTCTTGGGCTAAGGCTGAAAAGCAAGGCTTAGAAGTATATGAAACAGCTGAGGCTGTTAAAAAAGCTGATATCGTTATGATCTTAATTAACGATGAAAAGCAAGCTCAAATGTATGAAAAAGATATCAAACCTAACTTAAGACCTGGTATGATGTTAATGTTCGCACATGGTTTTGCAATTCATTTCAACCAAATCGTTCCACCAAAGGATATCGATGTTGCAATGATCGCTCCTAAGGCTCCAGGACATACAGTAAGAAGTGAATACCAAGCTGGTAAAGGTACTCCATGTTTAATCGCTGTTGAACAAGATGCAACAGGACATGCATGGGATTTAGCTAAGGCTTATGGTTTAGGTATCGGTGGTGCAAGAGCTGGTTTACTTGAAACTACATTCAAAACTGAAACTGAAACTGACCTATTCGGTGAACAAGCAGTATTATGTGGTGGTGTTTGTGCTTTAATGCAAGCTGGTTT
>CAMOUB010000103.1 GCA_946626345.1 uncultured Caryophanales bacterium
CGATTTCTTTACCAGTTTCGCTAATTGAATAGCCTAAACGTCTAGAAACCTTCCAGCTTGAGCCAGTAAATCTTGACATTCTTGTGTCCTCCTCTAATAATATTTATTTTCGGAGTAAAAATCGATGCTTATAGCCATAAGGATATCTTAAATTAAATGTTCACCATCAAGCAGCGAAGGTTACTATTTAAGCTAATGCTTTAAGATATACTCTCGAGGTTTTAAGCTGCTGCTTTTTACCCACGCTATGACATTATAACAAAAACTATTTATAGTGTCAAACCTATTTTGCTAATTTTAATGCGTTTTCAATAATTTTTACTGCATTTTCTAATTCTTTAACTAAATTTGAATCAAATCTATTAAAAATTGGAGAATCTATATCTAGTAGGCCATATATTTCATTATTAATATAGATAGGTATACATACTTCAGATCTAGAATTAGAATCACAGGCAATATGTCCTTTATATTCTAATACATTATCTACAACTATTGTTTTATTTTCCTTTATAGTATTTCCACATACACCAGATCCAACCTTTATTTTTATACATGCAGGATGGCCTTGGAATGGTCCTAAATATAAGTAATCATTATCTAATAAATAGAAGCCTACCCAGTTAATATTATCCAATGAATCATTTAAAAATGCAGAACTATTTGATAGGATAGTTATTTTCTTTTCATTATCATTAATTAAAGATTCAAGTATATTTAAATCAATCATTTTATCACCTTAAAAAATTATATCATATTTAATCAAAAAAATGTTGACAAAAAATAAAAGTTAGTATAGACTAATAAATGGTTAGTCGCTCCTAACCAATTATTCCTAGGGCATTCCCTCAACTTTTTACTTGTTTGGCCCTAGGACTATATAAATAAAATGCTTTTTAAAAGCTTAATATAAAAGAAGGAGTTAATATGTTGAAGAAACTTAGTGAGTTTCACTATAACGATGAGGGCATTATAAAAATCGTTAAAGGTGAAGGAAGAGTAAGAAGAAGATTATTTGACATGGGAGTTACCCCAGGAGCTATGGTAATGCTTAGAAAAAAAGCTCCACTTGGAGACCCACTTGAATTCACACTAAGAGGCTATGAGCTAACATTAAGAAAGGCTGAAGCTGATTTAGTTATGTGTGAGGTTACAAAGGAGGGTAAGAAAAAATGAAACATTTTGCATTAGCAGGTAATCCCAACTGTGGTAAAACCACATTATATAATGCATTAACAGGTTCTAATGCACATGTTGGTAACTGGCCCGGTGTTACAGTAGAAAAAAGAGAAGGAGATTATAAGAAACTAGATGAATTAATATCTATAGTAGATTTACCTGGTATTTATTCATTATCACCTTATACTCCAGAAGAAATTATTTCAAGAAGATTTATTGTAGATGATAAGCCTGAATGTGTAATTAATATCGTAGATGCAACAAACCTAGAAAGAAATCTATATTTAACTACACAAATTATGGAAATGGATGTTCCTGTAGTCATCGCATTAAATATGATGGATGTTGTTGAAAAGGACGGAGACAAAATTGATGTTGAGGCATTAGAAAAGGCAATTGGTGTTCCTGTAGTTCCTATTTCAGCACAAAAGAAAACAAATATTGATAAATTAATGGAAGTAGCTTATAAAGCTTCATTAACTCCAAGAAAGGGTACAACAGTTTTATCTGAATCAAAGATTTCTGATTTCGTACTTGAAGTAACTAAGCTAATGGAGGAAGAAGAAGTTCCATCTCCAATGTATCATGCAATTAAATTTATCGAAGGTGATTTCATTGAACAAAAGCATTCAGAAAGAATAACTGATGTTGTTAATAATTATAAGAATAGCTTAAATGATGAAACATTTGGTTCAGATTTAGAAGCTTTAGTTGCTGATGCTAGATATAATTATATAGTTAAGCATTATTCAATTTATAAAACAAAAGCAGTTAAGGAATATTCTGCTGAAACTAAATCATATAAAATTGATAAGGTACTAACAAATAGATGGGCTGGTATTCCAATTTTCATTTGTATTTTATTCTTATTATTCCATTTAACATTTAGTGAAAATTTATTTTTCCTAGGTGGATTATTTAAAAATGTTGAACCTTCATTTGCGGGTAGCCCATTTGAAGGATTATTATGGACAGATGCTGGTATTAATTCTCCAGGTGTAATATTGCAATCACTTGTAATTAGCTTTACAGATTGGCTATCAGGTCTTGCCGCAACAGGCCTTGCATCTGCCCCAGGTTGGATATCTGGTTTAGTAGTTGATGGTATATTAGCTGGTGTATTTGCAGTATTATCATTTGTTCCTCAAATATTGTTATTATTCCTATTCTTCTCAATTCTAGAAGATAGTGGATATATGGCACGTATCGCATTTATTCTTGATAGATTATTTAGAAAATTCGGTCTATCAGGTAGAGCATTCTTACCTATGATTATGGGCTTTGGTTGTTCAGTTCCTGCAATGATCAACACAAGAACATTAGCAGATGAAAACGAAAGAACTGCAACAATTAGAGTTATCCCATTTTTCTCATGTGGTGCTAAATTACCTATTCTAACAGCAATAGCTGGTGGTGTTTGTGAAATGTTTAATCTACCAAATGTAGATTTAATAACATTCTCAATGTATTTAGTAGGTATTGTAACAGCAATAATTACTGTATTATTAATGAGAAATACAACAATGCGTGGTAAAACTCCTCCATTCATTATGGAATTACCTACATATCATATGCCTCAAGCAAAAGCTTTAATGATTCACTTATGGGATAAATTAAAGGGATATGTTAAAAAAGCATTTACAATCATTTTAGCATCTACAATTATTATTTGGTTCTTACAATCATTTACATTTGATTGGAAATATATTGAACAAGCTAATCCTAATGATATAGCTATTGAAGTATATGAAGATTACATTACTGATGAAGCTAATGTATTAAAGATTGAATCATTAGATGCTGAATATGTTTCAGATGGTGAAGTTGTTGTTTCATTAGATGATTTAGTTAATACTTATAATGAAACAAAAGATGAAGCACATAAACTTGTTTTAACTGAAATATTTAGTGAAGCATTAGTAGAATATGAATCAGTTGTATCAGATAAGGATTACAAAGATTCAAGTGATTCTATATTAGCAGGCTTTGGTAAGTTAATTACTCCAATATTTACTCCACTTGGCTTTGGTTCTCAATTAAATGAAAATGGATGGATATTTGGTGTATCAGCAATTACAGGTTTAATTGCAAAAGAAAATGTTGTTGCAACATTTACAGTATTAGC
>CAMOUB010000104.1 GCA_946626345.1 uncultured Caryophanales bacterium
CTAATCTATCTAAATTAAAATCATTTTTTAATGTTTCAATAAATGATTTTTTTATGTTAGACATTTCATCAAATGATTTTATTTGCTTACGATATAACCATTCAATTATTTGAGTTGATCTAAATGGCTTTTCTCCTAAGCTTATCATATATTCTTTTAACATATCTAATGTGTAATTATAAATACTTTGCATCTTTTCACCTAATTTCCTCACTTATTATACTATTAAATTATATATTTTAAAAGAAAAAGAAAAAAATACCCTAATAGTTTTTCATAATAATAAAACTATAGGGTATTTAATTTAATTATCTTAATCTAGCATTAAAATCTTTTTCAAGCTTAGCTAAAATATTTTTAACAAATCCATCTACTTCTTCAGTTTCTAATGTCTTTGTATAATCTTCAAATGTTAATGAGAATGCTAAAGATTTTTCATCAGCACCAACATTTTCGCCTACATATACATCAAATAATTTTACATCTGATAGGTGACCCTTTGCAGCCTTTTCAATAGATGTCTTAACTGAATCAGCTAATACATCTCTTTTTACAACTATTGCTAAATCTCTTTGAATTGTTGGGAATTTATTGATTGAATGATATTTTAGCTTATTCTCTTCAGTAATAATTGGTGTGATATTGATTTCACAAGCAATTGTACCTGAAACATCATGATCTTTTGCAAACTTAGGATGTAATTCACCAATATAACCAATTTCTTGGTTTCTATGCATAATCTTTGCACATCTTCCAGGATGGAATGAGCTAATATTTGAATAAGGAAGATATTGAACTGTAAATCCTAGCTTTTCAAATAAGCTATCTAATACTCCTTTTAATAAATAGAATGATGAAGCTTGTTTTTCACCCTTCCATAGATTAGATGAATATAGACCATTTAATGCGATAGCTAAATGCATTGTTTGACCTTCAGTTGAATATACATTACCAATTTCAAAGATTTGTAGGTTTTCAAGCTTTCTTGCTTTATTATATGCAATAACATCAATAACACCATTTAATAATGATTGTCTCATTACGGCTCTATCTTCTGTTAATGGCATTAATACCTTAACAGGTTCTTTTACTGATTCAACATATAATCCTAAATCCTTTTCAGCAATTAATGAATATGTTACAACCTCATTTAATCCCATGAATGCTAGAATTTGTCTAATTAATCTTGTTCTCTTTTGAGAATAAGTTAATCCTCCTTTATCTCTTGTTGCAGCTAATGTTGTAGGAATATTATCATATCCATACATTCTTGCAATATCCTCAATTATATCTTGAGGAGAACATTCTAAATCCATTCTTCTAGATGGAATTGTAATTGTATATATATCATTATTCTTAGTATATGAATATGCTAATCTATTGAATAATTCTTCTATATATTCTTTAGATAATCTAGTACCTAAAACTGAATTAATTTTAGCTACAGTAATATCTATTGTTTTAACTTCAGGTGTAACCTTTATATCAGATGCAACACCTGATAATACCTTACCACCTGCAAGTTCAACGATTAATTGAGAAGCATAATCTAGTGCTCTTTCTACTCTATCATAATCAATCTTACGTTCAAAACGCATTGATGATTCACTCTTTAGATTTAATCTAGATGATGTTTTTCTAATTGAAAGAGGATCAAAATATGCTGCTTCTAAAACAATGTTTTTAGTATCATTTTCAACCTCAGTTGATAAACCACCCATAACACCAGCAACACATACTGCATTTTTACCATCAGTAATTACAATATCAGTTTCTTCTAACTGTCTTTCAATATCATCTAATGTCTTTAGCTTTTCACCTTTATTAGCTTGACGAACAACGATTGTATTTCCTAATTTATCAGCATCAAATGAATGTAGTGGTTGACCTAATTCCATTAATACAAAATTAGTAACATCTACTACATTATTAATAGGTCTAATACCTGATGCGATTAATCTTGCTTTTAACCAATTAGGTGATTCTTTAATTTCTACACCCTTAATATATCTAGCATTATATTTATAGCATTTATCAGTTAATACAGATACACTTACTGGGTTTTTCTCTGAATCTTCTTCTATTTCAGGTAATACAGTTGTAATCTTTTGATTTAAGGCAGCACCTAAATCATAAGCAACACCTTCAATTGAAAGTAAGTCACTTCTGTTTGATGTAACTTCTAAATCAATAACTGTATCATCAAGTCCTAATACCTCAAGTGGATTAGCACCAATTTTTGCTTCATCATCAAATAAATAAATACCATTTTTAAATTCTTCAGGTACATATTTTTCTTCTAAGCCTAATTCCTGTAATGAGCATAACATACCATTAGATTCAACACCTCTAATTTTAGATTGCTTAATCTTAAAATTACCTGGTAATACTGCTCCTGGGTTTGCAACAATAACCTTTTTACCTGCAGCAACATTTGGGGCACCACAAACAATTTGACATACCTCACCTGGTTTAACCTCAACTTGGCATTTATGAAGATGAGTACCTTCAATTGCCTCACATTCTAATACCTTACCAATTGTTAGGTTAGTTGCATCACATAGCTTTGTCATTGTTTCGATTTCACATACGTGTGCAGTAATTTGATTATATAATTCTTCATCATTTAATTTTGATAAATCTAAATATTCTTTTAACCAATTCTTAGATACTTTCATATTACTTTTCCTCCTTAAATTGATTTAAGAATCTAACATCATTAATATAGAAATTTCTGATGTCATCAATTTTATTCTTTAGCATTGCGATTCTTTCAACACCAATACCAAATGCGAAACCTTGAATCTTTGATGGATCATATCCTGACATTCTTAATACATTATCATTAACCATACCTGCGCCAAGAATTTCAATCCAACCAGAATTCTTACATGTTGAACAACCTTTTCCACCACAAATACCGCAAGAAACATCTACTTCTACAGATGGTTCAGTAAATGGGAAGAATGAAGGACGAAGTCTAATCTTTCTATCCTTATCAAACATTTTCTTAGCCATTTCAAGTAATGCACCCTTAAGGTCAGCAAGTGTAATATTTTCACCTAATACTAAACCTTCGCATTGCATAAATTGATGTGAATGTGTTGCATCATCTGCATCTCTTCTATATACCTTACCTGGACAAATAATTTTAATTGGCTCACCCTTCTTTTCAAGCATAGTTCTTACTTGAACAGGAGAAGTTTGGCTTCTTAATAATAATTCAGGATTGATATAGAATGTATCTTGCATATCTCTTGCAGGATGGCCTTTTGGTAAATTTAATT
>CAMOUB010000105.1 GCA_946626345.1 uncultured Caryophanales bacterium
AGTCAAAAATATTGTATTCATCCTAAATTTTGGGTAGTTAAATCCTAAATACGGGCTTACAGCTCTTTTTTTGCTAAAAACCTTAATTATGCATATGTTTTTAAAATATACGAAAAAATCAAATTTTAATATTATTGTGATATTAAAATTTGATATAATATAATAAAGGTGCTATGGTGGTTATCCATGAAAATGAAAAATTTATTAGGGAAAATACGTACAAAATTAGATAATAACGAAGAGAGAATAAAGTTCCAATTTTTAGTTGTTTATATTCTTTTGGGATTTGTTTCTCTTTTAATGACAGTAATAAATTATTGTACAGGATATGAAAAATTGATGTATCAAACTTTATTTTTTTCTATTGCTTCAATAATTAATATTATTTTATATTTCTTAAATAGAAAATGCGAATTAGTTGCCAGAGTATTATTTTATGTTGAAATAATAGTTTTATTTACTTCATTTATTATAGTAGGAGAACCAGAAGGCTTCTCAGCTATATGGTGTGCATTATTCCCAACTTGTGGATTACTACTTTATAGAAAAAAGTATGGATCTATATTATCATTAATCTTGTTATTAATTATAATATTTTTTTACTGGACTCCGTTTGGTAATTCATTATTACAATGTGAAGATTATACAAAGAGCTTTAAATTAAGATTTCCAATTTTATATACTGCGTTTTTCAGTATTGGGTTAGTTTTAGAGTTTATTCTTGAATATACACAAAATGAATTAAGTAAATCTAGAGAAAAATATAAGAAATTATCATATTATGATGGTCTAACAGGATTATTAAATGAAAGAAGCTATTTTGAAGAAATTGAAAAGCTTAATAAATTAACAGAAGAAAAAAAGGATGAATATATTATCATGGTAATGGATTTAAATGGATTAAAGCTTACTAATGATAAATATGGACATCGTTATGGATGCCATTTAGTTGTATTAACTGGACAAATATTACAAGAAATATTTAAAGAATCATTATTATTCCATGTTGGTGGAGATGAGTTTCAAGCAATCATTAAGGATAATGATTTAATTAAATTCGATGAAAGAATGGAAGAATTTAATAAAAGATTATTATATACAAAGGTTGAGTTTGAAAATAAGGAATTAGTATTATCTTTAGCATATGGATATGCTAGAAGTAATCATTCAAGTCCATATCATGAATTATTTGAAGAAGCTGATAAAATGCTTTATGCTAATAAGAAGTCTATAAAAGAAAAATATAGAATTCCTAATAGAAGAGTAGAATTTTGATGATTTAAAAATGGCAGAATTAAAGAAATTATTAGACAATAAAATAAATATATAATTAAGAATTCCTCATAAATATAAAATTGAGGAATTTTTATTTTTATTAAATAAGTTAGTATATTCTAACTTTTTCTTGACATATTATTTTATGGGTTATATAATAATATCAGTTAGTTATAACTAACCAAATAAGATTAGGAGATAAATCTTATGAGTGAAGTATTAGAGAGATTATTAGCACTACATTCCTCACCTGCGATATGTGGAATTAAGCCATCAAATTTAATATGTATCGATTATGATGAATCAATCTATAAAGAAATAGAGGATTTGAATTTGAAATATCCTAAGCTATCATTTAAGGTATTAAAGAAAACAGATTCAAAAGTTTTAATACTTATTTATAGAAAGAGTATTTTCAAAAAATCATTAATGAATAATGATTATATAAAATTCTTAGAAAATATTGGATATGATACATCATCTATTGATAATATGCTAGAAGTATTAAAAACAAGATTAGAAGAAGATGAATTTCCACATGAGATTGGCATATTTTTAGGTTATGATTTAGATGATATTAAATCATTTATTGAAGGAAAAGAATGTATGTATGTTGGATATTGGAAAGTATATTCAAGGGTAAGTGAAAAAATTAAAATATTTAACAAATATACAAAATGTAGAGATTGTGTAATCAATCTAATTAACAAAGGTTTTCCAATTGAAAACTTTATGCGATAAGGAGGTATATAATGAGTCAAGTAATAGTTTATTGGAGTGGTACAGGCAATACGCTAGATATTGCAAATAAAATAAAAGGAGATTTAGGGTGTGATATTTTTAATGTTACTGAAGCTAATGTAGATGACATTTTAAAATATGACACAATTATATTAGGATGTCCTGCAATGGGAGCTGAGGAATTAGAGGATGCTGAATTCAAGCCTTTCTATGATGAATTAATAGCTAATGCAGCATCAAAAAATATTGCACTATTCGGTTCATATGGCTGGGGAGATGGTGAATGGATGAGAAACTGGTGCGATGAAGTAAAAGCTTATGGTGCGAATTTATTAAATGATGGTCTAATTGTCAATGGTGATAGTAGCCAAATTGTAGATTCAGAATATGAATCATTTATAAATTCACTAAAATAAAATTAAACAGGCCTTCAAAAGGCCTTTTTTAAATTAATTATGGAGGTTATTATTTATGAGTATTATTGAATTTCAAAAAGTAAGTAGAATATATCAAGTAGGAGATCATGAACAAAAGGCACTTGATAATATTGATTTAGATATACAAGAAGGAAAATTTATAGTTATTTTAGGTCCTTCGGGTGCAGGTAAATCAACATTATTAAATATGCTAGGTGGATTAGATTCTCCAACAAGTGGAAAGATTTTAGTAGAAGGAAAAGATATTGCAAATTTAAATAATGATGAGCTTGCAGATTATAGAGCTTTAACTGTTGGGTTTGTATTTCAATCATATAATTTAATTCCAACACTAACAGTATTTGAAAATGTTGCCTTAGTTAAAGAAATTTGCAAGAATCATTTACCAGTTAAAGAAATGTTAAATGAAGTTGGTTTAATTGATCATATAGATAAATTTCCAAGTGAATTATCAGGAGGAGAACAACAAAGAGTATCAATAGCTAGAGCGTTAGCTAAAAATCCAAAAATATTGCTTTGTGATGAACCAACAGGAGCCCTAGATTCAGAAACGGGAGCCATGGTATTAAAGGTATTGCTAAATATGGCAAGAACATACCATAAAACTATAATTATTGTTACACATAATCAAAATATTGCTAAAATGGCAGATCAAATAATTAGAG
>CAMOUB010000106.1 GCA_946626345.1 uncultured Caryophanales bacterium
CAAATCTTTCAGGCTCTAAGAATCTTTCAAGAATCTTTTGTTGTTCCATTTTAGGGTTTTTAGCAATATAACCTTCGATAGATTCAACAATTTCCTTAGCTGCTTGTAAGAATTCTTTTTCACCAGCATTTTTCTTTTCTAGTTCAGCGTATACGCGCTTTGCATATTCTGTTTTAAACATAATTATATATCCTTCCTTATTAAATATTATTTTGCCATCTAGCAAATTACTCACTTATTTTATACAATAATAATTAAAAATTCAATACTTTTTCGAAAAATATTTTATAATTTTACGTTTTTATAAAATTTTTTTATTGATATTTATAATTTTACCGAATTTTTAAAATATTATTCGATAAAATTTTGTTATGATATAATTTAAATTAAGGGTGATATTATGCGAAAAATTATTATTTTTGACCTAGATGGGACATTACTTGATACATTAAAAGATTTAAATGAGGCCCTAAATTATACTTTAGCCGAATTTAATTTTGCAAAAATAAGTCTTGATAAAACTCGTGCTTTAGTAGGCAATGGTATTAGAAAATTGATAATAGATGCATGTAATACAGATAAATATATAGATTCAATGTTTAAATGCTTTATAGATTATTACAATAAAAATATTAATGTATACACAAAGCCATACGATAATATAAAAGAGCTTTTATATAAATTAAAGGATAAAGGATATGCTTTATGTGTTATATCTAATAAAAACTATGTTCCCCTAAATATATTAGTTGATTATTATTTTAAGGATATATTTGATATTGTAATAGGAGATGGTGAAGGCTATTTAAAAAAGCCTAATCCAGATTCTATTTTATATTGTATAAATAAATTAAATTCTAACCTATCTAATACATATTATATAGGTGATAGTGATATAGATATAAAAACAGTAAATAACGCTAAATGTAATGGCGTATTTGTCTCATATGGTTTTAGAGATAAAGAAAAATTAGTTGAAGCTGGAGCTAAAATAATATTAGATTCAGTGGATGCGCTTACTAATTATTTATTAAATGTATAATTGTAATTAATTATAATTTTTGATATAATACGTTTGGTGATAAAAGTATGCAGGATGTCAAGCTAAACAACCTAGAATTATTCTATGATTGTGTTGATGAATCTAATAACTTTTTATATGAAGTATTTAGGAAGCCTTATTTCGAATTAATCGAAATGACAGTTAAAAATATTTTAGCTGGTGAGGTCTTAACAGAGTTTGAAGATCCTAATGACTTAAAAAAGCTTAAAAAGATTTATGCAAAGATTAAAAATGTGGATTTCACAGTAGAAGATGTTAGAAAAGCTATGCAATCAATCATTTTAAGAGGATTTAAGGAAATGAGAATACCTAATGGTAATACAACACCAGATACAATTGGTATTTTCATGGCATATTTAATTACTAAGATGTGTCCTAATAAAGAAATATCTATTGTAGATCCTTTATGCGGTACAGGTAATTTATTATTCACTATAGCAAATTATTTAGATAAAGAAACTAAATTATATGCTTGTGATAATGATTTATGGATGACTAAGTTTACAAGCTTAACATCAGATTTACTTGGATTAAATACAGAAGTATTCTTACAAGATAGCTTAGAATTAAATCTATCTGGTATCGATTCTTTAGTGTTTGATATGCCTCATGAAGAATTAAAGGATAATAAATATTTCCCATATGAAGCAATATTACATTATAAGAATATGCTAAAAGATGATGGATGCATGATTGGAATGGTTGAAAATGATTTTTTCAATTATGACAAGAATCAGGAATTTAAAAAGAAATTATTAGAAGATATGTCAATAATTGGTCTTACTGAATTACCTGATGAAATGTTTAAGGCTGTAAAGCCTAAAATAATATTAGTGCTTCAAAAAAGAAAATTGAGTGAAAACACTAAATGCTTTATGGTAAAGCTTCCAAGCTTTACAAATGTTAATTCATTTAATGAAGCATTATTAGATATTGAAGCATGGTTTGAAAAGAATAATAAGAAATAAGGAGAAATTAATTATGGCAAAAATTATGGCAGTTAATGCAGGTTCATCTTCTATTAAATTCCAATTATTAGAGATGCCAGAAGAGAAAGTTATAGCATCAGGAGTAATGGAAAGAATTGGTCTTGCTGAAGGTATTTTCACATTAAAGTATAATGGTAAAAAGGAAGAAACTAATCCAGTATTACCTACACATGCCGAAGGAGTTCAACTTTTATTAGATACATTACTTGAAAAAGGAATCGTTAAATCATTAGATGAAATTTCAGGTGTTGGTCACCGTGTAGTTCAAGGTGGAGAATACTTTAAGGATTCTACATTAGTTGATGGTCCTGATGGAGTAGTAGTTAAAAAGATTGCTGAATTAGCAGATTTAGCTCCACTTCATAACCCAGCTCATATCATTGGTATTAAAGCTTTCTATAAAGCATTACCTAATGTACCAGAGGTTGTAGTATTTGATACAGTATTCCATCAAACAATGCCAGAAGAAGCATATATGTATGCTACACCATATGAATGGTATGAAAAATATGGAATTAGAAAATATGGTGCACATGGTACATCTCATAAATTCGTATCACAAAGATGTGCAGAAATTATGGGTAAGAAATTAGAAGATACAAAGATTATTGTTTGTCACTTAGGTAATGGTGCATCTATTTCAGCTGTTGAAGGTGGTAAATGTAAAGATACATCTATGGGTTTAACACCACTTGAGGGTATTCCTATGGGTACAAGATCTGGTAATCTAGATCCAACAGTTGTTTCATATATTTGTGAAAAAGAAAACAAGACAGCTGCAGAAGTTGTTAATATCTTAAATAAGAAATCAGGATATTTAGGTATGTCTGGTCGTTCAAATGACGCAAGAGATGTTACTCAAGGTATGAATGATGGTGATCATAGATGTAAGTTAACATTCGACGTTCAAGCTAAGAGAATCGTTGATTATATCGCTGCATA
>CAMOUB010000107.1 GCA_946626345.1 uncultured Caryophanales bacterium
GTTATGCATATCGTGAAATGGATAGAGCAATTTTCATGAACCCAGATAAGCAAAACTCACGTTTAGTTATCCCAGTTGCAACATATCCTCAAATTATGAAGGGATATGATGTTGATATGTATTTATATGCAAATAACTACGATCCTGAGTGTAAGGATGCTGTAGAATTCTATAGCAATGCTGAAGAAGCTAAACCTATCTTTATTCGTGGTGCACGTCGTGCAAAGGGTACTACTCAAGAAACAGGTATGACTGAATCATTCTTCGCTAATCCATTCGGTCCTGTTCAAAGAGAAGAACAAACTAGAAAGATTATTGATAATGTATTCAATACATTAATTGCTAATGGTACAAAAGTTGGTGTGCTTCATACAAGACTTGCAGTTCCAGGAATGGAACATGATGGTCCTATGTTAGCTGCAAAGAGATTATTCGAATTATTAGAAGAGAAGTAAGATTATGGCTATACAAGTAGGAATTATTATGGGATCTACCTCTGATTATGAGGTTATGCAAGATGCATGTAAAATGCTAGATGAATTTGGTGTTGAATACGAAAAAAAGGTAGTATCTGCTCATAGAACTCCAAGCTTAATGTACGATTATGCACATAGTGCAGAAGAAAGAGGAATTAAAGTTATTATTGCAGGTGCAGGTGGTGCTGCTCACTTACCTGGTATGGTTGCTGCAATGACTACACTTCCTGTTATTGGAGTACCTGTTAAATCAAGAGCTTTAAACGGATTAGATTCATTATTATCTATCGTTCAAATGCCAGGTGGAGTACCTGTATTAACAGTTGCTATTAATGGTGCTAAAAATGCGGCATTATCAGCAGTAGCTATTCTTGCAACAAATGATAAGGAATTAAATAAAAAGCTTAAAGAATTTAGAAAAAACCAAACAGATTCTGTATTAAGAGCTGAATTATAATTAAAATGCCACTTATTAATTTAAGTGGCTTTTTAAGTTGTGAAAAAGCTTTTATATTTTTCAATATTTTTTTAGTTTACTATAAGCATCTTTTATGTTAAAATATGTAATGTAGTTTTTGAGGTGCTCTAATAATAATATAATTATTATTAAGAGAAAACTCGAAAATATTATGATATAACTTGAGTCGAGGATTAATCTATGAAAAATCAAATGATGCAAGTTAATAATTATCATAGACCATTAATATCTTGTAATGGTTTTTTAAACGCGAATGAAGTGGCATTTTAGAATGCTGCTTTTTTTGTTTTGTCGAGGTAGTTTATGAAAACAGTTGGAATTATTGGTGGAGGCCAGCTAGGAATGATGCTGGCAGAAGAAATTCATAAATTAGGGGCAAAAGCGATTTGCTTAGACCCAAATCCTAAATGCTCAGCAAGCTTTGTATGTGATGATGTTATAGTGGCTTCATACGATGATATCGAAGGATTAAAAAAGCTTGGTGATGCATCTGATGTAATAACTTATGAATTTGAAAATGTTCCATCAAAGCAATTAAAATTCTTATTAGATACATATAATATTCCACAAGGGATTAAGCCTTTGTTTGATTCTCAAAATAGAATTAGAGAAAAAGAGAATGCTAAATTACATGGACTTAAAACTCCAAAATTTAAGGCAATCAATTCTTTAGAGGATTTAAATAAAGGAATTGAAGAAATTGGAATTCCTTGTGTGTATAAAACAACAACCTTAGGATATGACGGTCATGGTCAGGTTTTAATTAAAAGCCTAGATGATATTGAAAAGGTTAAGCCATTCTTAAGTGGTGAGGGAATATTAGAAGAATTTATTAAATATGATTTTGAAACCTCAGTAATAATGGTTAGAGATAAAGAAAAAACAATTGCCTTTCCAATGGGAATAAATAAACATAAAAATGGAATACTTGATGAAGTATTTGTTGATAAGCAATTAGATGTATTTGAAAAAATAAAGAAAGATGCAATCCATTTTATGGAAAGCACAGGATATTTAGGAATCCTATGTATTGAAATATTTGTCAAAGGGAATGATTATTATTTCAATGAAATGGCTCCTCGTCCTCATAATAGTGGACATTATACAATTGAGGGCTGTCAAACAAATCAATATAGGGAATTAGCAAAATTCTTATTAGGAATGCCTTTAGAAGAGCCTAAATTATTATATCCAACAGTTATGAAAAACATATTAGGCTTTGATTATTCAAATATGAAAAAGCTAACTAATAGTGATACAGTATTCATTCATGATTATTATAAAGCTTATGTAAGAGAAAAAAGAAAAATGGCACATATTACTTTTATAAAGACAACAAAGGAAGAATATGTGAATAAATATAAAAAATTATTTTGTGAGGATTAATATGGGAAACTTTAGAATTTATGTAGAGAAAAAAGAAAAATATCAGGTTGAAGCAAAATCATTACAATCTGAATTAAATCTAAACTTAGGGTTAAATTTAAAAAACGTTAGAACAATTAATGTTTATGACTTATTTAATTTTGATAATGAATTATTAGAAAAAGCTAGATATAGAGTATTTGGTGAAATAGTAACTGATAATGTATTTGATGAATTAAATCTAGAAGGTAAAAAATATATCGCAATTGAATTCTTACCAGGTCAATTTGATCAAAGAGCATCATCTGCAATAGATTGTGTTAAGCTTATTAATCCAGAAGCAGATATAAATATTAGATCAGGAAGAATTATCATATTAGATGATGATACAACAGATGAAGATTTAGCTAGAGTAAAGAAATTTGAAATCAACGCTGTAGAAGCAAGAGAGAAAAATCTAGCTGAATTAACAGATATGGAAAAAGCTCCAATTAAGCCTGTAGAAGTATTAGAAGGCTTTACTAAAATGGAGGATAAGGATTTAGATGCTTATTGTAAGAAAATGGGTCTTGCTATGAACGCTGATGACTTAAAGTGTGTTGTTGAAT
>CAMOUB010000108.1 GCA_946626345.1 uncultured Caryophanales bacterium
AATAATATGATTATGGCATTCTTAGAATTATTACTAAGAGTATTACAAATTGTTGCTGGCGCACAAGGAAAGATGTCAACAAATAACAATAATTAAAAAAATTCCATTTGGTCATCCCAAATGGATTTTTTTTAGTCAGTTATTTTTTCTACATTCAAATATTTATTTATAGCATTTGATAAATCTTCATCAATACTATATAATTTATATTTATGGTCATAATTATAATCTTCTACAAAATATATTTCATTTTGATAATATGCAATACTAAATGCTTTTAATACAAACACATCATCATTAGTTCTATCACTAAAACAATATAATCTTGAATCAGTATCACTTACAGTGTTGTAATAAGAAATATGATTATTGTAATCAGCTATAATTGTTTGATCTTCGTCATTTACTTTATTATCTTCAAAATACCAACTATTATTTTCATTATAATATGTTAAAATTTCATCTAAATTTTCTTTTTTACAATACATAGGATGTGCTTTTGTTGTTCCTTGTGCATTTAAACATACAATTTCATATCCTGTATCATTTTTAATAGTAGGATGATTTGACCATTTGTATTTTTCAAATGTAGAATTAGGCATATATGAATAAACTACATCATCAAATTCATAATATGCAAAATATTTTGTTGGTTCTAAATCAATTGATACATAAAGTCCATTTGATGTCATCATTTCATCATCGTTATACCATAAAATAACATCATCAGTTTTAACGAATTCCTTTGGCACTATTGTACGATTAACAGCTGCGAATATAAGAAGAGCTACAAATGGAACTAATAATACACTACATATAATTATTTGAACTCTTGATATTATAGCAAGAACCTTGCCATATGTTTTTCCTTCTTTTTTCTTTTTAGTAAATATTATATTTAATACTATTCCTATAATTAAACCTATAAAAGCGATTAAAGATAATACTAAAAATATAAGAAATAAAAATGCTAATAAAGCAATACCTATAAAACCCATGAACTACTCCCTAAAGCTAATTATTTTGTAATATCTTTAACAATCTCATCTAGATTAAATTTATTTGAATTATCTGCATGTTGCATAACTAAATCTTTTTTATTATATCTAGGTACAACATGAACATGGAAATGCATTACAGATTGTCCTGCAGTTTCTCCACAATTGTTAATAATATTAAAGCCTTCAGGCTTATAAGCATTATTAATCATTTTAGTAACCTTTTTAGCTGCTGTAAATACTGCATTAGTATATTCATCATCAATATCTAAAAAATTATCAAAATGCTTTTTAGGTAATACTAATGTATGTCCTTTAGTTATTTGAGATATATCTAAAATAGCTAAGACATTATCATCCTCATACACTTTTTTTGAAGGAATATTTCCTTTAATTATTTCACAAAAAATACACATATATAACACCTTCCTCAACAATAATTATTTTACTATTATATAAGGATATTTTCAATTATTTAATATAAATATATAATACTTGAATTATTATTAAATTGTTATATAATATTCTTATAAATCGTTGAAGGGAACGATATTAAATAGACGCTTTTAGAGAGATTTATGATGGTGAAATTAAGTCAGCTGAGTTTAATGGAGAACATCCCTGAGAGGTAGAAGAATTGAGTAGAACTACCCGTATTACTGCGTTAAAGTATAATTAAGTGCTGTATTTTATACAGAATTAAGGTGGCACCACGGTTATTCGTCCTTAGGATTATTCCTAAGGATTTTTTTAATATATACGAGGAGGATAATATGAAAAGAGATCGTATTAAAAAATTATTTGAAGAAAAAGTAGCAAAAGAAGCTACTGTATATGGTTGGGTTAGAACAAATAGAAGCCAATCACAATTTGGATTTTTAAATATTAATGATGGTTCTACAATTTTAAATTTACAAGTTGTATATGAGCCAACAAGAATTGATAACTTTGAAGAAGTATCAAAATTTAGAGTTGGTATGAGTGTTATGGTAGTTGGTGATATTGAATTAACACCAAATGCTAAACAACCACTTGAAATGAAAGCTAAAAAGGTTGTTATGTTAGGTGATTGTCCTGAGGATTATCCTATTCAACCAAAGAGACATACAATGGAATTCTTAAGAGATAATGCTCACTTACGTGCTAGAACAAATATGTTCAATGCCGTATTTAGAATTAGAAGTGTTGCCGCTATGGCTGTTCATTCTTATTTCCAATCAAATGGTTATTTATATGTTCATACACCACTAATTACTTGTGCTGACTGTGAAGGCTCAGATCAAATGTTTAAGGTTACAACATTAGATGTTAATAACCTACCTATTGGTGAAGATGGAAAAGTAGATTTCTCTAAGGATTTATTTGGTAAACAAGCATTTATTACAGGTTCTGGTCAATTACAAGGTGAAACTTTCGCAATGGCCTTCTCAGATATTTATACATTTGGACCTACATTTAGAACAGAAAATTCAAACACTAAGACTCACGCAAATGAATTCTGGATGATTGAACCAGAAATGGCATTCTGTGATTTAAATGGCTTAATGGATATTGAAGAAGAAATGTTAAAATACGTAGTTAAATATGTATTAGATAACGCAAAGGATGAAATTAATTTCTGTGATCAATTTATTGAAAAAGGCTTAAAGGCAAGACTTGAAAAGCTATTAGTATCTAAATTCACAAGAATTAGCCATCACGATGTTGTTGATTTATTATTAAAACAAAATGTTAAGTGGGAATTCAAGCCAAGCTATGAGGATGATATAGCTAAGGAACATGAAAAGTTCTTAACTGAACATTTCAATGGTCCAGTATTTGTTACAGATTGGCCAAAGGATATTAAGGC
>CAMOUB010000109.1 GCA_946626345.1 uncultured Caryophanales bacterium
ATAATACTTCAAATGTACCATCAGCTAAATCTAGGATAGATACATCGAATGTACCACCACCTAGGTCGAATACTAATACCTTTTGTTCTTTATCAGTCTTATCAATACCATATGCTAATGCTGCAGCAGTTGGCTCATTAATAATTCTTAATACATCTAAGCCTGCAATCTTACCTGCATCCTTTGTAGCTTGACGTTGTGCGTCATTAAAGTATGCTGGAACAGTAATTACTGCCTTAGAAACTGTATCACCTAAATAAGCTTCTGCAGTCTTCTTTAAGTTTTGTAAAATCATTGCAGATATTTCTTGTGGAGTATATTTCTTACCATTAATATCTACCTTATATGATGAATCACCCATATGTCTTTTAATTGATGATACTGTATTAGGGTTTGTAATAGCTTGACGCTTTGCAACATCACCAACTTGGATTTCATCACCCTTAAATGCTACTACTGATGGAGTAGTTCTAACACCTTCTGCGTTAGGAATAACTTTTGAATCCTTACCTTCCATAACACAAACACATGAATTTGTTGTACCTAAATCGATACCAATTACTTTATTTGTCATAATTATTTTTCCTCTTTTCCTTCATCTTTTGCCTCAACAGGCTTTTTATTAACAACTACCATTGCTGGTCTTAATACTCTATCTTTATACATATAACCAGGTTGCATAACCTTAGTTATAATATTATCTTCAACAGTTAAATCTGCTGAAGTTTCAACAGCTTGCATACATTTAGGATCAAACTCTAAACCAACCTTTGCTTCAATTGGAGCTAATCCTTCTTGCTTTAAAATATCTGTAAGCTGATTTGTAATCATCTGGAATCCAATAACATAATTTTGAATCTCAGGTGACGGAGCAGGCATATTGACTATTTGAACTAGCATATCAATTGGATTTATTAATGCACCAATAACACTTTGTGATGCATATTTTCTATCCTTTATTGCCTGATCATTGATTCGCTTTTGGAAATTTTGACTATCTGCATAAGCCTTTAAATATTCATTTTTAAGCTTTGCATTTTCTTCCTTAAGCTTTGCAATATCAAGCTCTAGTTTTTCAATTTTTTCTTGTTCTTTAGTCTTTTTTTCCTTTTTGGCTTCCTTTTTATCTTTCTTTTCTTCTTTCGCATCCTTTACTGAATCAGTTGCTACTTCTTCGTCTAATGCTTCATCTTTTATTTCTTCTGCCAAATTAAACACCTACCTCTTATTTAATTTTTTCATACTCTTTGCTACATACTCAAGTAGAGGTACTGTAGCACGGTAATTCATTCTAGTTGGTCCAACCATAATTAATGAACCAGCTTCATTTTCATTTACTGTAAAAGGCATTGTTATAATTGAGCATTCCTCAAGCCCGTCACATAGGTTTTCTCTACCTATATGAATTTTCATACCTGATTCTTCACCAGCTATGAACGCTCTCATAATTTCACCATCAATAGCCTTTATAATTTTTTGCATTGTTTCATGGTCTTGGAATTCTGGTTGATTCAATAGTTTTGATAAACCTGAATCAGTTGAATCACCTTTTAAGAATGCTGCAAATGTTTTAATTAAGAAATTTAATATATCATCTCTAAAATCAACCATTTGTCTAATTCTTGGCTTAGATGCTTCATTTTCCAAAATATCTCTTATTTCATAAATTGAATGACCATACATCGCATTATCAAACATTTGAATGATTCTTAATAAATCATCCATCTTATATCCCTTAGGAATAACAATACGTTGAGTCTGAACACTTCCTGATGATGTAACTATTAATAATAATGCTTCATCATTTGATAAAGGTACTATTTCCATTTTTAATACCTTAGCTAAATCATTAGGCGATGTAATAATAGCTGTATAATAGCCTGTTAATTCACTTAAGAAGTTTGTAATCTTTTTAATACATTCTTCCTTTGAATAATATTGATTATCCAAGATTTCATCAACATACTTATAATATTCAACTACATCATCATCTCTAATAATTAGATGATCTACATAATATCTATAGCCTTGTTCAGATGGAACACGACCACTTGAAGTATGAGTCTTTTTTAAATAACCTGTTTCTTCAAGGTGCTGCATTTCATAACGAAGCGTTGCTGAAGAGAATGCTAAATATGGCTTCTCTGTTAGCATTTTTGAACCAACTGGCTCATTAGAAGTTACATATTCTTCAATTATTGCTTTTAAAATCAGCTTTTGTCTATCTGTTAGCATTATCTCACCTCACATAGGTTTTTGCACTCTTTATTCCCAAGTGCAATTATATTATATAACTCACTTTTGGCACTGTCAAGAAAAAAGTGCCAAAAAATAAAAACATCGGAATTTTTTTCTTCCGATGTCTCTAATTATAATAAATGAATATTACATTTTTCTAATGCTTTAATATCTTCTTCTGGCCAAATAGATGCTTGTACCTCACCTATATGTGCTTTCTTTAACATGAACATACATAATCTTGATTGACCAATACCACCACCAATTGTAAGTGGTAGCTTATTATTTAATACATCTTGATGATATTTATCATTAATTTTATCTAATTCATTTTTTTCTTTCATTTGCTTATATAATGAATCAGCATCAACTCTAATACCCATTGAAGAAACTTCAAATGCGATATCTAATACATCATAATATAATAATATATCACCATTTAATTTCCAGTCATCATAATCTGATGCTCTACCATCATGAGGCATGCCTGATTTTAATTTAGAACCAATTTGCATTAAGAATACTGCCTTTTTCTCTTTACAGATTTCATATTCTCTTTCATTTGGTGTTTTATCAGGATACATTGCTTCTA
>CAMOUB010000110.1 GCA_946626345.1 uncultured Caryophanales bacterium
AATATATTATGCGACTATTATATACTTTATTTTTAAATATGCAATACTTTTTTTTATTTTTTTCGAAAAAAAATATCGGAATAAATCCGACATTTTTTCTATTCACTTTTCGCCTTATGTTTTTTCCCTTTTTTTAAATAATCATTAATAAATTTATCTGTATCTTTTTTATTATTTTTAAGGATAACTTTATTAACAAAATTCATAACACCAAAGAATATAGGAAGCATTACAAACAAGAAAATTCCCATAACTAAGAAATTAGGTAGGTCATCTATTAAATGCTTTACTCCCTCAGAATTCCAAGGTCTTAAGAATTCTTTCATAAATTGACAATCTAAGAATGTTTCTCCTGCGGATTTATCATAACCAAACATATCTGGGGTAGTTGGTCTACCACAAATATATGATGTAGGTAATATGAATGAAAGTACAGTAACCGTTAAGAATATTAATATTAGAGTAAATGTTCGCCATTTTGTAAATGGATAACACATCGTTACTGCAACAATTAATCCTGCGAGTGTTAATAAAATTGAAATCATTGTACTAACATTCCATTCGGAAATCACTGGTACTTGGCCAAAGTATTTTGGTATCGTATATAAAAGTACGGGCGTAATTACGGCTATTGCAGCAAGTAATGCAGATGCAATACCTCTAGATATAATTGTTTTGATAAATGAGCCTTTAACTGGTACCTTACCATATTCTAGTGATAAGAAGAATCCACCTGTACCAATTACTGCTGCTTCTAGCATATATGCATTTTCAATAGTATACCACATTTGACCTTTTCTTAAAGGTATTAATGCAAATGCAAGTAATGCGATAGCGAAAGATTTCATTAAGAATAATGTAGATGTTCTTTGAATATTATTAATAACTCTTCTACCTTCACCTACAACTGCTTCAAGATGAGTAAAATCATTATCCATTAGGACAACATCAGAAACTGATTTAGCTGCATCTGTAGCTTTGGCAAATGTAATAGATGAATCAGCCTTTCTTAAGGCTAATATATCATTTACACCATCACCAGTCATTGCAACCTTATGCTCATTATCTTGTAAAGCACTTACTATTGCTTCTTTTTGTTCAGGGGATACTCTTGCAAATATTGTATATTCTTCAACTAAAGCAGGAATCTTTTCTAATTCAACACCTTCAAGCGATATTGCTTTATCATAATTTTCAACACCACATTTTTCAGCTATTTTAGAAACTGTTAAGACATTATCTCCTGAAATAATCTTTACAGTTACTCCATTTTCTCTAAAGTATTTTAATGTACCTTTTGCAGATTCTCTAATTTGATCTTCAATTATGAAAAAGGCTAATAAATCATCATTTAATTTTAAAGCAATAACTCTTTTACCTTCTTTTGCTTTTTCATTTACAATATCTAATCTCTTATCATCTTTATCTAATAAATATTCAGGTGCACCAAGTAATAATTTATCACCATTTTCATAAATTAATCCTGAGCATTTAGTCTCACTAGAAAATGGTATTATTTCTTTATATTTAACATCCTTATTCTCACCAAATTCATTAAATAAGGCTTCAGCTGTTGCGTTTTTGCTTTTTGCAGAGCCAAGTAGATTTCTAATATTATCATATATATCTTCTAGATGGGCAAATCTTTTAGTTTCTTCAACCTTCATTGTACCATCAGTTAATGTACCTGTCTTATCAAGACAAATTACATCTACTCTTGATAAATTCTCTAGTGAATACAATTCTTGTATTAATGTATTTTTCTTTGATAATGACACGATTGAAAGTGCTAGTGTTACAGATGTTGTTAAAACTAATCCTGATGGAATAATACCAACAGAGAATGAACCTACAGTAATCATTATACGAGCCCACGTTACAGGATTTGATATGCTTAATTGCATTCCATCCCATGTATTTTCATCCCAACCATGAGCATTAATTTTATAAATCATTGTTATAATAATAGTTATTGCAACAACACCTAAAATAATTGATAAAATCTTCATTGTATTAATGATATTAGTCATTAATTCAGATTTAGTCTTTTCAATACCCTTAACAGTATTAGATAAATTAGCTGCGTATGTTTTATCTCCTACTTCAGTTACAATTACCTTTGCATCACCAACGATTATTGATGAACCAGAATAAACTACATCACCAGGCATCTTTTTAATATAATCTGCCTCACCTGTTAGCATTGATTCATCAACAGAAATAAATCCATCAACGACTCTAAAATCAGCTGTTGCTTGTTCTCCTGCCTTTAGTAATACAATATCATCAATTACAACATCAGATGCGTTAATTTGTATTTCTTTTCCATTTCTAATTACTCTAGTTTTAGCTTCAGTAACAATTTTTAATTTATCTAAAACCTTTTTACCATGTATTTCTTGAATAGTACCTATTACGACATTCATAAATGCTGGTATTAAAAAACCAAATTTAGAAAAACCAAAGTGCTTATTAACAACTGCAGCATTACCTGATGCATATAGATAAATAATAAATATTAAAAATGTTAAAGCGATTAACATTAATATTGAATTAAAGAAAGTAAATACATTATGGAATACTATTTGTCTTATAGTCTTATCATTTTTATTTACTACTTTATTTTGATAACCATTTTCAACTCTAATCGAAACATCATTATCAGATAAACCTGTATTGAAATCAGGTTCAATTCTTTCAATTGGCTTTCTAACTATTATCTTATTTTTTTTCATAACTTATACTCCTTGAACCTCTCATGATTAAAATCATAAGATTCTAACTTCTAATATCGTTATAG
>CAMOUB010000111.1 GCA_946626345.1 uncultured Caryophanales bacterium
CAATATTATTTTATAATTTTTATTAATTTTTCTCAAAAATGATATAAAAAGAGCCACACACTCGTAAATCAATTAACGCGTGTGTGGCTCTAGTTTGTCAAACATTTCTTTTAAATATTTACCAGTATATGATTTTTCATTTTTTATTAAATCCTCAGGTCTTCCGCTAAATATACATTCTCCACCGCGGTTACCTCCTTCAGGACCCATATCAATTATATAATCAGCAAGCTTAATTACATCTAAATTATGTTCAATAATTAATACTGTTGCACCTTCATCAGCTATTCTATTAATTACTGACATTAATCTTTTAATATCATCAGTATGTAATCCTGTTGTAGGCTCATCTAATATGTATAATGTATCAGATGATATTTTAGAATTTAATTCAGTAGCTAATTTAACTCTTTGTGCTTCTCCACCTGATATAGTTGTTGATGATTGGCCTAATTTAATATAGCCTAATCCTACATCATTAATTGTTTGTAGACACTTTTTAATTTTAGGGAATGAATCAAAGAATTCTAATGCATCTTCAACAGTCATTTCTAATACATCAGCAATAGATTTTCCTTTAAATTTAATTTCTAATGTTTCAGATGTAAATCTCTTTCCATGACATACCTCACATGGTACATATACATCTGGTAAGAATTGCATTGAAATACGCTTTAATCCATCTCCACCACAGGCTTCACATCTTCCACCTTTAACATTAAATGAGAATTTAGATTTATCATATCCTCTAATTTTTGCATCATTAGTTTCTGAAAAAATTGTTCTAATATTATCAAATACTCCTGTATATGTTGCCGGATTTGATCTTGGAGTTCTACCTATTGGCTGTTGAGATATGTGAATTATTCTATTTATATTTTCAAGGCCTAAAATCTTATCACATTTACCTGGAATTATACGTTTTGTGCCATATATTTTCATATAAGCATTCTTATATAAAACCTCATTAATTAATGAAGATTTACCAGAACCTGAAACACCTGTGATACATGTAATAATACCAAGAGGTATTTTTACATCTATATTCTTTAAATTGTTTTCTTTAGCACCTTTAATAGTAATCCATTTATTAGTTAGCTTTCTTCTTGTCTTTGGTATTTCTATTTGCATTCTTCCTGCTAAATAATTACCTGTAATACTATTAGTATTATTCATTACTTCTTCAGGTGTTCCTGCAGCAACAATTTCACCACCATGTATTCCGGCACCAGGTCCTACATCAACTAAATAATCACATGATAGCATAGTTTCTTCATCATGTTCAACTACAATTAAGGTATTACCTAAATCACGCATTTCCTTTAATGTTTTAATTAATCTAGCATTATCTCTTTGATGAAGACCAATAGATGGTTCATCTAATACATATAATACACCAGTTAATTTAGAACCTATTTGTGTAGCAAGTCTAATACGCTGTGCCTCACCACCAGATAAGGTATCAGCAGATCTAGCTAAAGTTAGGTAATCTAGTCCTACATCAATTAAGAATTTTAATCTATCAGATATTTCTTTTATTGCTAATTTAGCAATTTGAGTCTTTTCTTCTGATAATTTTAAATTAATGAACCAATTATATAATTCATCAATTGGCATAGAACAAATATCATTAATATTTTTATCATTAATAAATATACTTAAAACACCAGGATTTAATCTCTTTCCTTCACATACAGGGCATGTGTTTTCAATCATAAATCCACTAATCCAATCTCTAATCCAATCAGATGTAGTATCCTCATATCTTCTTTGGAACATATTTACAATTCCCTCAAAGGAATCAGTTTTATCATGGATTCTTCCTGATGTTGCCCTCATAGTCATAGGAATAATATCATCAGAACCATATAAAATTATATCTTGATGCTTTTTAGGTAAGTCCTTAAAAGGCTTATCCATATCAATACCATAATATTTACATACAGCCTTTAATACACCGTTATTTAGGTTATCCTTTTCTTGGTTTTTATATGGTAATATACAATTTCCATTTAATGATTTTTCATAATCAATTATTAATTCTTTAGATATTGTTAATCTTTTACCTAAACCATTACAAGAAGGACAAGCTCCTAAAGGTGAATTAAATGAGAATAATCTAGGTTCTAACATTCCTAAGCTAAAGCCACAATATGGGCATGCGTGAACTGTAGAATAGAATTCTTCTTTATCTCCATTATAAATAACGCAATATCCATCAGATTCTAATACTGCAGTATTAATCGCATCAAATATTCTACTTCTTACGCCCTCTTTCATAATTAATCTTTCAAGGACGATATAAATATTATGCTTTTTATTTTTATCTAATGTAATTTCTTCTTCTAATTCTTTTAATTCGCCATCGACAAAGGCTCTAACATAGCCTTTTTTCAAGTATTTTTCAAATACACCCTTATGCTCACCCTTTTGTCTAAATATTACAGGTGATGTAATATATAATTTAGAACCAATTGGTGTAGACATTACTTTATTAACTATTTCTTCAACAGATAATGATGAAATAGGAATATTATGATTAGGACAATATGGTGTTCCTACACGAGCAAATAATACTCTTAGGTAATCATATATCTCTGTTACAGTACCAACTGTAGATCTTGGGTTATGGCTTGCTGATTTTTGATCAATTGAAATTGCTGGAGATAATCCATCAATTGAATCTACATCAGGCTTTTCATTTGAACCAATAAATTGTCTTGCAAAAGAAGATAGGGATTCAACAAATC
>CAMOUB010000112.1 GCA_946626345.1 uncultured Caryophanales bacterium
TTTTGCTTATCTGGGTTCATGAAAATTGCTCTATCCATTTCACGATATGCATAACCTGCAGTCATATCATCAGTTCTAACGAATGCACCGATTTCAGTACCATATGCTACAACCTTACCATTTTCAATCTTGAATGTACCCATATCATCAAAAATAGTTAATTGAGAAGAAATGTCATCTCCAGCCATTTCAGATAAAGCTTCTAGAGATTCACTCTTACCAGCTCCTGAATCACCCATAATAACAACATTCTTTTGTCTACCATCTTTTAATGTGATATGAACACATGCACCATGGATAGGTAAATATCCATTATCAATCATCTTTGTATTATATAAAGTTAATAGCATTTTCTTCATATATCCAAAGTAATCAATTGAATCATCATGTGGTGCTAAACCAACATAAATATCATTTTTCTTATCATAATAGAATTCAGATTCACCATCATATTCACCACCGAATACATATAATAAATCTGGCTTTTTGTTCTTACATGCTGCAAGTGGAACGAATTCAAATAGATTTCCAATTGTAATACCATGAGCCATATAATCTCTATGGAAATAAATGTAAGCTAATGCAGAACCTACTCTTGCTGCATAGCAATAATAGTCATTAGCAACGAATCTATCTCTAATTCTATCCATTGGATTTTTCTTTGCTTCTGGGTAAGTACCAGTTCTCTTATTCTTTGCAGAATATGAAATAAATGGTGGACGAATTACGATTTGTTCAATAGCGTCGCACTTCTTTAAGAATGCATATTCAGAATCATTGCTCATCCATTCATTCTTTGATAATAATAATGCAGCATTAACACCAGCTGGTAATTGACGATAAACTGAGAATTTAGCGCCAAATAGCTTTTCAGATACTGTTCTATATGTAGATAGAATAATATTATTGAATTCAGATTGTGCATTGATGAAAGATGTTGATTCAACACCATCTTTAACACTTCTTGTTAATACAACTGCATAACGCTCTAAACGTCTCCAGTAATCATAGAAATGTTGAACTAAATCATATAATACTTCTTTTTTAGCTAATGCCTTTGAATATAATTTATCCATTTCTTTGATTTCTTCTAAATCAAAAGCGAATAATAATTTAAATAAATTAGTAGTATATTCAACAACTGAGTTTCTTGGGAAAATATTTAAAACTGGTAAGAATGCTTGGTTTTCTGATTTATATAAACCTTCAACATATCTTGTCCAAACTTCCTTGAAGCAATCAGAATTTAATACTTCAACCTCAGTTTTACAGAACTTTTCTGAAAAGTTCATTACTACTTGTCTTTTTCCTGTAACAAATTCCATAATTAATTAACTCCTCCATTAAAATAAACCGACAGTTATTCCATCAACAATATCCATCTTTTCTGCCGCAGGTTCTTTTGGTAAACCAGGCATTGTCATAATATCACCAGTTAAGGCAACAATGAATCCTGCACCAATAGATGGCTTTAATTCTCTTATTGTTAATGTAAATCCTTCAGGTCTTCCTAATAATTTAGGATTATCTGAGAATGAATACTGTGTTTTAGCCATACATACAGGTAAATTATCCCAGCCATTTTTCTTAAAATTCTTCATTTGAGTTTTAGCTTGGCTTGAGAATTCTACATTTCCTGCACCATATATTTCTTTAGCAATAGTAGTAATCTTATCTTTAATAGATGCATTTTCATCATATAATAATTTAAATGTCTTACTACCATCGTGTAATTTAATTTCTTCAATTACCTTTTTAGCTAAATCAATACCACCTTTTCCACCATTTACGAATACTTCTGATAATGAAATTGGATGGTTATTATCCTTAGCCCATGTTTCTAATGCATTAATTTCAGCTTCAGTATCAGTATAGAATTTATTAATTGCTACAACATAAGGTAAATTATATTTCTTTATATTTTCAATATGCTTTTCTAAGTTGCAAATACCTTTCATTAAGGCATCAACATTTTCTTCCTTTAGGTCTTCTTTTAATACACCACCATGCATTTTTAAAGCACGGATAGTTGCAACTATTACAACACATGAAGGCTTAATACCTGTTTGTCTACATTTAATATCGAAGAACTTTTCAGCACCTAAATCAGCACCAAATCCAGCTTCAGTAACTACATAATCAGCTAATTTCATTGCTGTTTTTGTAGCAATTACTGAGTTGCAGCCATGTGCAATATTAGCAAATGGTCCACCATGAATGAATGCGGGATTATGTTCTAATGTTTGAACTAAATTAGGCTTTAATGCATCTTTCATAATTACAGCAACAGCACCAACTGCATTAATATCTTTAACAGTTACAGGCTTTTTATCATATGTATAAGCAATAACTATTCTTCCGATTCTTTCTTTAAAATCATCCATATCTTTAGCTAGACAGAATACTGCCATAACTTCAGACGCAACAGTGATATCAAAATGATCTTCTCTTGGTTGACCATTTGAAGAACCACCTAAGCCTACAATTACACTTCTTAAGGCACGATCATTCATATCAAGGCATCTATGCCAAATAATTCTTGTTGGATCAATTCCAAGCTTATTACCTTGGTGAATATGGTTATCAAGCATTGCAGCTATTGCGTTATTTGCAGTAGTTATAGCATGGAAATCACCTGTGAAATGTAGGTTAATATCTTCCATTGGGATAACTTGTGCATATCCTCCACCGGTTGCACCACCCTTAACACCCATTACAGGTCCAAATGATGGTTCACG
>CAMOUB010000113.1 GCA_946626345.1 uncultured Caryophanales bacterium
TAAGATAATGTTAATCTATTATCACAATAGATTGGTGATTTAATACCAGATGCCCAAGTAAATGGATCATTTGGCTTTAAAAATACAGCTTGAATCTTTAATAAATTCTTTGCAACCTCAACGGCTAATTCTTTTTCATTCATATTAACAAAACTCCTTTACACATTGTTTATATGCAGCAACTGGGTCTGCTGCCTTTGTAATACTTCTTCCTACTACAATATATGATGCACCTAATTCTTTTGCATATGCAGGTGTTGCAACTCTCTTTTGGTCATCTTTTGAATCACCAGCAAGTCTAATTCCTGGTGTTACAGACATAAATCCAATTTCTTTAATAATTGAAGCCTCAAGAGCACTACATACTACACCATCTAAGCCTGCTGCCTTAGCATTTAAGGCATATTTTCTTACAATATCAGCTGAAGTTTTAGTATTATCAATTAATAATTCATTGTGTAATACTTCATCATTAATTGATGTTAATACTGTAACAGCAATTAATTTTGTTTTCTTTCCTTCTTCAGTCATATTTAAGCCTTCTCTTGCAGCTTTCATCATTTCAATACCACCTTCAGCATGAACATTTGTGATATCTACTCCAAGAGAACCTAATTTTTCCATTGCAGCTTTAACTGTATTAGGAATATCATGAGCCTTTAGGTCTAAGAAAATTCTAAAACCTTGTTTTTTTAATTCTCTTACAAGCTCTGGTCCTTCCTTAAAATACATTTCCATACCTACTTTAAGATATGGATTCATTCCTTTAAATGGCTTTAAGAATTCAAATAATTCTTCTTTTGACTTAAAGTCACAGGCAATAATTACATCTCTTTCCATTATTTACACCTTCCTATAATATCTTCTAATTTTTCAATGTTATATTCTTTCATAACATTTGGTAAATCATCAATAATTTTTTTACATGCATATGGGTCAACTAAATTTTGAGCTCCAACCATTACAAGTGAAGCACCTGCATACATCATTTCTAATACATCATATGCAGTTTGAATTCCACCCATACCAATTACAGGTACATCTACTGCGTGAGATACCTCATATACCATTCTAAGTGCTACAGGGAATATACCAGGTCCTGAATAGCCACCCTTTTTAACATGGATAATAGGTTCACCAGTTTTTAAATTAATTCTCATACCAACTAAAGTATTAATTAAAGATATTGCATCTGCACCACCTTCAACTACTGCCTTAGCCATTTTAACTATATCAGTTACATTTGGTGATAATTTAACAATTATAGGTTTAATAGCAACCTTTTTAACCTCTGCTACTAAATTTTTAGCAACCTCTGGGTCTACACCAAATGCCATACCACCACCAGTTACATTTGGGCATGAAATATTTAATTCAATTGCTAAAACTTTATCACAATCATTGAATTTCTTAACAGTTTCTACATAATCAGATACTGAATGTCCTCCAACATTTGCGATAACCTTATCTTTATATACCTTATCAAGCTTTACAAGCTCTTCTGATATTACCTTATCTACTCCAGGATTTTGAAGTCCAATTGAATTGATTAATCCTGCAGGACATTCTGCAATTCTTGGTAAAGGATTTCCATATCTAGGTTTTAAAGTAGTTCCTTTACAAGAAATTGAACCTAGGATATTTATATCATAATAATCAGAAAATTCATATCCAAATCCAAAACAACCTGATGCAGGAATAACTGGATTTTTAAATTCATGTCCTAAAAATTTTATTTTTAAGTCAGCCATTAAAAAATCACCTCACTTGCATCAAATACTGGTCCTTCTTTACATACTCTTTTAGGACCATTTGTTGTCTCAATTGAACAGCCCATACATGCTCCAAAGCCACAGCCCATTCTAGCTTCTAGTGATACTTCACCGTTTTTAAAATCTAAAGCTAAAAATTTTAACATTACTTGTGGACCACATGCATAATAATAATCAAAATCAAGATTTAATGATTTTAAAAATGAAACAACATTTCCTTTATATCCTAATGAACCATCATCAGTACATATTTTTAAATCTGCATATTCACTAATTAAATTTGTCATTACAATATCATCTTTTGATCTAGCACCATATATAAATACAGGCTTAATACCTCTATCAATAAAACCTTTAGCTAAACCAATTAATGGTGCAACACCAATACCACCTGCAATTAATACTGGCTTTTTAGCTTTTGTAATGTCAAAGCCATTACCTAAGCCAATTAATACATCAAGTTTTTGGCCCTCTTTATAAGATGTCATATCCTTTGTACCATGACCTAAAACCTTATATAAAATGTCTACATAAGAATCTGTAAAGTCCATTACAGATATTGGTCTTCTAAGATAGTAGCCATCTAATTTAATTTCAATGAATTCATCATAATTTTTAATAGCCCTGGTATCACCCATAAGTCTCATTTGATATATATCATTTGAGACTTTTTTATTATAGGCTACCTCTAGAATAACATTTTTCATAATTACTCCTTGTCGATTACAGAAATACCCATTGTTATTTCTTCTAATACATCTAATAATACTTTAACTGTATCAAGACATGTAAATACTGTTACGTTATTATCAATTGCACAACGTCTAATAATCTTACCATCAATATTTTGAGTAATTCCCTCAGTTGATGTATTGATTACATATGTTACATATCCTTTTCTAATTGAATCTAA
>CAMOUB010000114.1 GCA_946626345.1 uncultured Caryophanales bacterium
TATAAATGGACACAATGGATTTTTAAAAATCTATACAAGGATGGCTATGCAAAATATATCGATATGCCAGTTAACTGGTGTGAAGAGTTAGGTACAGTATTATCTAACGATGAAGTAATCGATGGTAAGAGTGAGCGTGGAGGATTCCCTGTTGTAAGAAAGAATATGAAGCAATGGGTAATTGACCAAACTCAATTTGCTGAACAATTATTAGAGGGCTTAAATGAAATTGATTGGCCTGAATCAACAAAAGAAATGCAAAGAAACTGGATTGGTAAATCAACAGGTGTTGAAGTAGAATTCGAAATTGTTGGTGGAGGTAAATTTAAAATCTTCACAACATGTATTGAAACAATCTATGGTATAACATTCATGGTTTTAGCACCAGATGGAGAAATTGTTAAATCATTACTTGATAGAGTTGAAAACCTTGACGAGGTTAAAGCATATATTGCTGAAACTGCAAAGAAGAGTGATTTAGATAGAACTGAATTAAATAAGGGTAAAACAGGATGTATCCTAAAGGGCTTATATGCAATTAACCCAGTAAATGGTAAAAAGGTACCACTATTCATGGGTGATTTCGTATTAGCTAATTATGGTACAGGTGCTGTAATGGCTGTACCATCACATGACCAAAGAGATTTTGAATATGCAGTAGCTCATAATATTCCTATGATTCAAGTAATTGAAGGTAGAGATGTTAAAGAGTGTGCATTTGAAAAGCAAGATTATTTAGGAAAAGGCTGTAAGCTAATTAATTCAGAAGAATTTAGTGGCTTAACTGTTGAAGAAGCAAAAGAAGCAATTACATCTAAGCTTGAAAAGATGGGTATTGCAAAAAGAACTGTAAATTATAGATTTAGAGAATGGATTTTCGCAAGACAAAGATATTGGGGTGAACCAGTACCTGTTGTTCATACAAAAGATGGTGTTTATGTATTACCTGATGATGAATTACCACTTGTATTACCTGAACTAGAGGATTATAAGGGAAGAAATGGTAAGGCACCACTTGAAAATGCTACTGAATGGAAAAATTATGATAAAAATGGTATTAAGGGCGTAAGAGAAACATCAACAATGCCAGGTTCAGCTGGTTCAAGCTGGTATTACTTAAGATATATTGATCCAAAGAATAATGATGAATTAGCTAATAAAGAATTATTAAAGCATTGGATGCCAGTTGATCTATATATTGGTGGACCAGAACATGCAGTAGGACATTTAATGTATGCAAGAATCTGGAATAGATATTTATATGATAAAGGTATTTCTCCAGTAAAAGAACCATTTAAGAAATTAGTTCACCAAGGAATGATTTTAGGTTCTAATGGTATTAAGATGGGTAAGAGATTCCCTGAATTTGTTATTAATCCATCAGATATAGTTGAAAAATATGGTGCTGATACACTTCGTTTATATGAAATGTTTATGGGACCACTTGAGGCATCTAAGCCTTGGAGTAATCAAGGCGTTGAAGGCGCAAGAAGATTCTTAGATAGAGTTTATAGATTAGTATGCTTAAATGAATATAAAGCTAAATTCACAACAGAATATGATAAGACATTAGAAAAGCTTTATAATCAAACAGTTAAGAAAGTAACTAATGACTTTGAAGCTTTAGCATTTAATACTGCTATAAGCCAAATGATGGTATTCATTAATGAAGCTTATAAGGCTGATAAGATTTATATTGGCTTCATTGAAGGATTCGTTAAATTATTATCACCTGTAGCTCCTCATATTTGTGAAGAAATGTGGCAAGAATTAGGTCATAATAAAACAATAGCATATGAACCATGGCCAACATATGATGATTCAAAGTGTGTTGATGATTCAGTTACATATGCTGTATCAGTAAATGGTAAATTAAGAGATAAGATTGTAGTAGATGCAAATCTAGATGCTAAAGAGGTTGAAAAACAAGCTTTAGCACAAGAAAAGATTTTAGCATATACAGAAGGACATACAATTGTTAAAGTGATTGTTGTTCCTAAAAAGATTGTAAATATAGTTATTAAGTAATTTAGCTATAGAATAATGCATTTATGTATTATTAAAATATTTAAGAAAAAAGAGGTCTAAAATAATGAGTGATATATTAGAAATAAAAGATCTTTATGCAAGAGTAGAAGGAAAAGAAATATTAAAGGGCGTAAACCTTACAATGAAAACAGGTGAGGTACATGCTATTATGGGTCCTAATGGTACTGGTAAATCAACTTTATCATCTATCATTATGGGTTCTCCAAGATATCAAGTTACATCAGGAGATATCTTATTAAATGGTAAATCTATTTTAGATAAGCCAGTAGATGAAAGAGCAAGACTTGGAATATTCTTAGCTTATCAATATCCAATGGAAGTACCTGGAGTAACTAATAGTGATTTCATTAGACAAGCAATGAAATCTACATCAGGTAAAGCTCCATCATTATTCACTTTTGTTAAAGAATTTGATAAAGCAACACAAGAATTAAAAATGCCAGAGGATTTAGCTCATAGATATTTAAATGAAGGCTTTTCAGGTGGAGAAAAGAAGAGAAATGAAATTCTTCAAATGAAAATG